>JARYLX010000055.1 GCA_029907415.1 Melioribacter sp. | reverse complement strand
AGGAGCTCACAAAGGTAAAGGTCTTGGATTAAAATTTTTGCGTCATATCGAAAGAACAAAAATTTTGTTAATAATGATTGACATTACTTCTGAAAATTATCAAAAAGATTATAAAACCTTGATAAGTGAACTTGAAAAATATTCTAAAGTCTTAAGCAAAAAGAAGCGCATAATCGGATTTTCTAAAGCAGACTTAGCTGATGATTCAACTATTAGAAAAATTAAAAAGAAAAAAATTGATGATAACATTCCTGTTGTTGTTTTTTCTGCTGTAAGTGGTTTTGGCATTCAAGAACTTTTAGATGAATTATGGAAACAACTTCAAGATTAACTTTAGGCGGATTTATTTTCCGAATCCTAATTTTATCTTTCATTTTGTTAATCACATCATTAATTTGTTTATCAATAGGAAGCGTAAAGATTAATATTATTGACATTTTCTCAATTCTTTTTAATAATCAAGATAATTTTTTATCTCAAATAATTTTAGAGATAAGATTACCCCGAATTCTTTATGCAATTATGGTTGGCGGAGGTTTATCAATTGCTGGTGCTGTATTTCAATCTTTATTGATGAATCCTTTGGCCGAACCTTACATTCTTGGCATTTCAAGTGGCGGAACATTTGGAGCAATTCTATCTTTCATCTTAGGATTATCTTTTATCGGAACTCAATTTCTTGCTTTTGCAGGCTCGCTATCTGTTATGTTAATAGTTTTCATATTGGGAAGAAGATTTGGAGAACTTGAACCAAATGTTCTTTTACTTTCGGGCATTATGGTTGGTGCTTTTTTCTCTGCTGCAATTTTATTAATGATGACTTTAATGAACGATTCTCTTAGAACAGCTATTTTCTGGTTAATAGGCAATTTATCATTAGCAGAAAAAAACAATCTCATTTTTGTTATCCCTGTTACAATTTTAACTTCAGGAATTTTAATTCTTTTATCAAACAAGTTTAATGTTATAAGTCTTGGTTCGGATTATGCAAAACAACTGGGAATTAATACAAAACTTCTTCGAAATTCATCTTACATTCTAACCAGCATTATGATTGGAACGCTTGTTTCCGTAAGCGGAATTATTGGATTTGTAGGATTATTAATTCCACATATTTGCAGAATAATTTTTGGTAATGATAACAGAATCGTATTTACTTCGTCATTTTTTATTGGAGCATCATACTTAACAATTGCAGACACAATTGCTAGAACAATTATCTCACCTGCCGAATTACCAGTCGGAGCTATTACTGCGTTGATAGGTGCCCCTGTTTTTATTTATCTACTTAAGAAGAGATTTAACTCAACAAATCAGTGAGGATAAATTATGAAGATAAAAAAATTAAAAGTCTGGATACTTGCAATAATTTTCATTTCTGCTTGCTCTACTGGCATTAATATATTCACAGACAATGATGAGGTTAATTTAGGCAAACAGTTTGATTCAGAAATTCGAAAGAATACAAAAGAATATCCAATTTATGATAATCAAGAAGTAAAAGAATACATTGATAAAAATATTTTTCGTGAAATATTGAAATCACCTGAAATTAAAAAGCGTGATGTATATAATTATCAAATAGAAATAATTAAGAACGACAGTATATTAAATGCATTTGCACTACCTGGCGGTTACATTTACTTATATACTGGTTTATTAAAATATCTTGATTCAGAAGCAGCTCTTGCTGGTGTAATTGGCCATGAAATTGCACATGTTGAAAGAAGACATGCAACACAAAGAATAACAGCTTCATATGGAATATCAATTATATTAAGTATTGCACTTGGTGAAAATCCATCTCAATTAGCTGAACTGGCAGCAAATTTATTTTCTGGTTTAGCACTTCTTGCAAACAGCAGAGCCAATGAAGATGAAAGTGATGAATATTCAATTAAATATCTTAGCTCAACAAGATTTTATCCCGGTGCAGTAAAATTCTTTTTTGAAAAACTTAGAGATGATGGATTAGTTTCACAATCAAGTTCTAAAATTGCAACTTTTCTTTCAACTCATCCTGACCCACTGGATAGAATTAACACAACAGAGAATAGACTAAAAGCCCTGGGCATTACAATATTAAATTATAAACATGATGGAGAAAGTATTTTCAAAGAATCTTATAAGCAAAATATTTTAAATAAACTGAATTAATCTGGTATAAAAATAATTATTCAATCCATCTGAAAGAATAAATTTTTTTACGGTGTTTTAAAGAAAAATTATAAACAAAGATAAAGGTGGAAAAATATTTGGGTTAGTCTTCATTATCATCATTTATTAAAAGAAAAAATATTTTTAGCAATTCAAAATGATAGAAAAGATATGAGTATAAGTAAATATTGGAAATTTGATTAACTTAGATAATAGTGACGCTATCAGGTTAGTTTTTGGCAATATCTGGCTATCTTTGTTTTCATTCCTTTAACTATATTAATTTTAGAATTATTCACTTAGATATTCCCATACACTCATTCACCTATAAAAATCAGGTGTTATATGAAAAAATTATTATTCTTATTATTCGTTAATTTTATTTTAGTTACATCGTTAATTTCTCAATCAATCTCATTTAAGACATATATAAATCCTGTTATTCCCGGCGATCATCCAGACCCTACATTAACAAAAATTGGAAAATATTTTTATACTTCTGGTTCTTCATTTAATCCAACACCAAAAATTTATCGTTCAACGGATTTAGTTCATTGGGAAGTAATTGCACAGCCAGTTTCTGCTTCATGGTCTGACTATGGTGATAGTCCAGGCGGAGGAATTTGGGGCGGACACATGGTTTATTACAATGGAAAATACTGGCATTTCTTCGGAAGAGGTGGGGGAAGTATGTATTTTGTTACAGCGGATAAACCTGAAGGTCCATGGAGTTCTCCAACTCGAATGCGAGTCCCTTCAGGTATGACTGAAGGTTTAGGAGTAGATAATTCTATTTTTATTGATGAAGATACCGGCAAATGGTATTTGCTTACAAAAGCAGGAGAACCTAATAATCACATTGTAGAATTAGGTAATGATGGTCAACCAACAGGAAAAGTTTTTGATTTGACATGGCTGAATCCACCTCCATACCCATACGGCTGGGCTGAAGGCCCAGTTATGTGGAAATACAAAGGTTATTATTACTATAGTTTTGCACAACATCTTGTTGGTGCACAATATGTAATGCGCAGTGATACTTTAACAGATGATAAATCTAAATGGACAATAATTGGTACAAATATTTTTACCGGTCCAAGATATTTCTATAATACTCCCAATCATATTTCTCCAGCTGTTCTGCTCGATGATAGTACAAGCTGGGTTATTGCACATAGCTATCATGGAAACAGTCTCTGGTATGCTCAGGGAAGACAAGGTTTACTTTGTCAGGTAAAATATAACGAGCAAGGATTTCCAGTAATTCAATATCCATCTAATAATGGTGTTGAAGCTCCTAAACTTCCAAGCAGTGGAATCCCTTGGGCAGTACCGCATTCTGACTTTTTTGATTCTGAAAAACTTAATCCTGAATGGTCTTTCTTAGGTTATACATCTTCAAATACATACTCACTTACTGAAAGACCGGGATGGTTAAGACTTTCGCCAAAAAGCAGCACTAAGCCAAATACAATTATTAAAAATGATGGAGAACATAATTATTCTTTAATAACAAAATTAGATTTTAATCCATCATCAACTTCTCACGAAGCAGGTTTGTGGATAATCAATGGCCCTCAAACTCTTACTGTTAAAGTATACAGCACAGTAAATTCCAATGGGAAAAAAGTTTTAGCCTTTAGTTTTGACAAAACTTATTACGAAGTTGAAAATAACATTGGAAATATTGTATGGCTGAAATTAATTCGTGATGAACATTTTATGTCAGGTTATTACAGTGAAGATGGTAATAACTGGAAACAAATTGGACAGGGAATTGATGCAACAGCAATCGACAGAGAACAAACACAATACAATAATTTTACTGGCAATAAACAGGGTCTTTATGTAAAAGGTAAAGAAGCATATTTTGACCTTTACATTTATAGAGATGCTTATACAAAAATTACAGCTCAAAATCCTGCAAATTATCTTGGTGTAAGTCCAATGAGTAACTATTTAAGCAGTATTCATAATAATGATTGGGCAATGTATGCCGGAGTAGAATTTGGCAGCAGTAACTACAAAAAAACTCCTGACTCAATTGAAATATCAGCATCGAGTTATACTACAGGTGGAACAGTTGAAGTCTGGCTTGATTCAATTGATACTGGATTAAAAATTGCAGAATGCAAAATTGAGAACACTGGAAGCTGGAATAATTATCAAATTTTTACATCAAAAGTTAATTCAACAATAAGTGGTAATCACGATTTATATTTTAAGTTTGTAGGTGCCGGTACAGACCAGCTTTTTAGAATAAACTGGTTTAGATTTTCAAATGCTTATGATACTCTAACATCTGTTAAAGAATATGGTGAAAGTTCTTTCAAAAATTATCAGCTCTATCAAAATTATCCAAATCCATTTAATAATAGCACTAATATTAGTTTCTTTATCCCCTATGATTCAAATGTCTCATTAAAAATTTATGATTTGCTTGGAAGAGAAGTAACTACATTATTATCAGAAAAGTTAATTTCAGGTAATTATTCACTCAAATGGGATGCAAGTAATTATTCAGGAGGTGTATATTTTTATCAATTAAAAGCTAATAACTATATTGACACAAAGAAACTTATTTTATTAAAATAATCTTATGAAGATACTTCAAATAATATAAGGAGAATAAAAATGGTTAAAAAAATTTTTACCTTAATTAGTTTTTTAATAATTATTATTCATTTAGATTCAATTGCACAGGTTAACCCTGGCACAGGCAATCTAATTCACTCTTGGACATTTGATAATGGAACCGCAGTTGATAATATTAGTGGAATTGCAGGAACTTTAAAAGGCAGTGCAAAAATTTCTAATGGTGCACTAAATACAACTGCTTCAAACTCATGGTTAGAATTGCCAGCGAATTCAATTTCAATTAATCAATATCAAGCTCTTACTTTTGAAATATGGTTTAAGTCCGTTCCTAATGGTAATACTGGTTTTCATATGATTACTTCTTTTGGTAATACAAGAAATACAATTGGTGTTAATTATTTTTTCATTACGCCTGCAAGAGGTGATGACAAAAGTCGAGCAGCAATCTCCTGTCTTGATGAATCAACTCCCTGGGCAAGTGAATCAGGTGCGGATGGTCCAGAATTAGATGACGGCAAAGTTCATCAAATGATAAGTACAATTGATGCAGAAAATATTACTTTATATATCGACGGACAACTTCAATCAAAAACTCCTTTATCAGGAAATAATAAAATTGCAAACATAAGTAATAATTTTGCTTATCTTGCAAAAAGCGTATACGACGCTGACCCAACATGGAGAGGAGAAATTTATGAATTTAACATTTACAACAAAGCATTATCATCCGACGAAATTCTTTTTTTGTATAATAACAAATCTAATCTTCAAGCAAGCGATAAACCCGTTGTAGTTGAAGCTGAGTCTGGAAAACTTGGTAGCTATTTTGTAATTAAACAAGAAGGAAATATATCCTACATTACCACAACAGTGAATTATACAGGTCAAACTGCCCCTGGTGATAGTAACAGAATAGCAACTTATCAAGTAACATTTCCAGATTCTGGACATTACAATTTATTTTTACGTGTTCGTGTCGGCTCTGGAGGATATAATGATGACAGCTTTTTCTATGGAAGAGGATTCGGAATTAAAAACGACACATCAAGAGCAGATTGGGTATTTGTAAATGGACTCGGAGGTGCTGGATTTTCTAATCCTTCTGATGTTGTTGATGATGTTGGCTCTGTGGGTTCTGGTGTTTGGAAATGGGTAAATGTTTCTAAAAATACTTATTCTGGTGCAGAAGGACATGTTTTTCATGTTAGCTTAGACAGCCTTACTAAAACATTTCAAATTGCCAGCCGCGAAGATGGATTGGATTTTGACAAGATTGCATTTGGAAAAGCTAATTTATTATTTACTGTAGAAAATCTTGATAGTCTTCAAGCAGGTTCATCTAAACCAATTGAACCTGTTGTTCCCTGGACCGGTCCTCCTTTGGCTCATAAACAACCTAAATATGTTGGAAATATTTACAGTCCAAATCAAAGAGAAAATTTTGCATATTACTGGAATCAGGTAATTCCAGAAAATGCTGGCAAATGGGGTAGTGTTGAAGGTATAAGAAATAGCATGAACTGGACAGAATTAGATGCTGCATACAAATTAGCAAAGGATAATGGTTTTTCATTTAACTTCCATGTTCTTATCTGGGGTGCTCAACAACCATCATGGATTAATTCACTTACAAAAGAAGAACAGCTAAGTGAAATTCGTGAATGGTTCCAAGCAGTTGCAAATAGGTATCCTGATATAGACGTCTTACAAGTTGTAAATGAGCCCTTGCCTGGTCATAATCCTCCTGACGGTAATAGTGGACGAGCTAACTATAAAGAAGCTTTAGGAGGCAATGGGACTACTGGATGGGATTGGGTAGTTAATTCCTTTAAGATGGCTCGTGAAATTTTCCCCAATAAAACTAAATTGATGATTAATGATTTTAACATTATTAATAGCACTTCAAATACTTCACAGTATCTTAAACTTATAAGATTACTTCAATCTCAAAATTTAATCGATGCTATAGGTGTGCAGGGACACGCATTTACTACAGCCAACGCCACTGCCTTATTAATGAAACGTAATCTCGACTCCTTAGCATCTACGGGTTTACCGGTTTATGTAACAGAATTAGATATTGATGGACCAACAGATGATGTTCAATTAAATGAATACAAAAGGGTATTCCCAGTATTATATGAACACCCTGGAGTTAAAGGAATAACTCTTTGGGGATGGAGACCCGGACTCTGGAGAAATGAACAACGTGCTTACTTAATTAATCCTGATGGAACTGAAAGACCAGCATTAGTATGGTTAAGAGAGTATCTTGATACTGTTAAAGTAGTTGTATCTGTAAATGATAATTTTGAAATTCCTCAAGCTTTTAATCTCTATAATAATTATCCTAATCCTTTTAATCCATCTACTACTATTAGCTATGATGTACCTTACACAAGTTATATCAGCTTAAAAGTATACAATTTACTTGGACAGGAAGTAGCTACTTTATTTGAAGGTATTCGTCAACCAGGACATTATAAAGTTCAGTTTGATGCAAGCAATCTTAGTTCTGGAATATATTTCTACAGACTTTCTGCCGACAAATTTGTAGCAACAAAGAAACTTATATTAATGAAATAGAATGAATTTTATACTCAGATGAAAATATTTTTATACAAAATTATATTCTTAACTTTTCTGCTAAGCAATATATTAGCACAAAAACTTTGCAGTGATAATGGTGATGGAACATACACCAATCCAGTAATTTATTCTGATTTTCCTGACCCTGATGTAATAAGAGTTGATTCTGTTTATTACATGGTTACAACTACGATGTTTATTTTCCCTGGTGTTACAATTCTTAAATCTAACGACCTCGTTAACTGGGAATATTGTGCTAATGCAGTAGAAAGATTTGACTTCAGCCCCTGCTATAATCTTGAAGGTTGTAATAGGTATTCACATGGACAGTGGGCAACAAGCTTAAAGTATCATAATGGAAAATTCTATTTGTTATTTATTACACTTGACGAAGGTGGTTTTTTATGCACAGCTCAAAAGCCAGAAGGTCCATGGGAAATCAAAAAACTTCCAAGAGGATTTTATGACCCCGGATTATTTTTTGATGACGATGGTAAAATTTATGTAGCTCATGGCTATAATAAAATTTATGTTACAGAACTTGACTCAAATTTCCATTCTATAGGTGATGATGTTTTGGTCTTTACTGGTGATATTAGACCCGGTCTTGAAGGAACACATGTTTATAAAATCAATGGCTACTATTATCTATACTGCACATATGGCGGAAGAGATGGTTTTCAGGTTGCACTTCGTTCTAAAAATATTTATGGACCATATGAACAAAAGATTGTAATAAGTGATGATTCATATTTAGATACAGGTTTACACCAAGGAGCTCTTATTCAAACACAAACTGGAGAATGGTGGTCAATAATTTTTCAAGATGGGGGCGCCTTTGGGCGTTTCCCATCTTTGCAGCCTGTAACATGGATTGATGATTGGCCTATGGTTGGCATTAATGGGAAAGGAGTAATTACTTTCAGAAAACCAAATGTTGGAAGGAATTATCCCATCAAAATATTGCCAACATCCGATGAATTTGACAGCACAAAATTAGGATTACAATGGGGCTGGAATCATAATCCAGAACCATCAAATTGGTCACTGAACGAAAGGCCAGGTTTTTTAAGACTAAAAACTGTAAAAACTGTTACTAATTTGAAAGAAGCACGCAATACTTTAACACAAAGAATCTTTGCTTATTACTCAAAAACTTTTGTTACTACTGCGACAATCAAAATGCATGTTGATAGCATGAAAGATGGGGATATCGCTGGACTTGCTGTATTTCAAGACCCTTATGCTTATGTCGGTATCAAAAACAATAATGGTAAAAAATATGTTGTTATGGTTAACAATGGTTCTTTAATCGATTCAACTGAAATTAATTCTTCTGTGGTTTATTTAAGAGCTATGGCAGAATATGGTTCAAGCAAAGCTTATTTTGCATATAGTCTGGATAATAACACATTCTCTAAAATTGGCAATATTTTATTGATGCAGTTTAATCTCTCAATTTTTACAGGAAATAAGTTTTGTATATTTAATTATGCAACAAAAAATACTGGAGGATTTGTTGATGTTGACTGGTTCAGAATAAATTTACCAGAATAAATTTTTCTACAAATCTATACTTCAAATTTATTAGCGCCACTCAAGTTTTGTTTCTAACAAAAATTATTATTATCCATTTAATTTGTTCACCATGATGTAAGTAATAAAATTATTACATAATGACGCGTTGAATTTTTCAGAATTCTCAATTAATTATTGAACAGTAACTTTTAAGAGAATTTTTAGTCTAAATGACAGAGCTTAATTAATCTTTTTGATAAAATGTATTCCAGAAGCATTTTAACGAACATTATTTAATTAGATAAAAGCAATCTTAAGATTAATCAATATTGTGAATAAATTATGGGAAGTAATAAGTTCAACATTAGAACATTATTCGCTTGCTTATTTTATTTAGTAATTATTGATTCTAAAGTCTTTGCTCAGAATAATTTGTATGATATCAAACAATATGATTTGTATATCCTACCTGACTTTGCAAACAAGAATCTTTTTATATCAACAACAATTAATATTAACAATTTAGCTCTTAAAGATACTTTTTATTTCGGGCTTAATGATTGTTATGAAATATTAAAAATAGAATCTAATTCATCGCCATTTTATGTACAAAGAGAAAATGGATGGATTATTATCGTCTTTCAAAAACCTGAAAAACATCTCTCAATTGTTATTGAAACAAAAGGTGTAGAAGTAAAAAGTAACAACGAAAACAGAGATGTAATCACAGATTCCAGTCTATTCTTATTATGGTCAGATAAATTTTATCCTATTGATTACAATCATTGGTCCAAAGTAAAAACTACAATAATTCTCCCTGATAATTTTCATGTAATAGCTCCAGGTAAATTAATAAGAACCAGAAAGCTCGGGAAGAACATTGAGCATATATTTAAAACCACTTACCCAGCGGTTTGTTTTTCAGTTTTTGCAGATTCAAGATGGATTGTTACAAAAAAGAAAATTAATGGAATACAAATGCAGACATTTCTTTATCCAGAATGTCAAAAATTTTCAGAACAGATTTTTAGTACAAGCACTGAGATATTGAAATTCTATTCAGATACTTATTATCCTTATCCATTTGACCAATTTAGTTTTATTAACCTTGAAGGAATTTATGCACGACTTGCATTTCCAGGTTTTATTGGTTACAGTCCAAGCTATCTTGAAAAAGAATTTACAACTACCGGACATGATGCACATGAAACTGCACTCCTTTGGTGGTTTTATACATTACGTGGTGATGGACCTGGCAGTTTTCAATGGACGGAAGGTTTTGGAGATTATGCAGAATTTCTGTACGATGAAAAATATCAAAAACCAATTCCCAAAATTTTTCAGTATTTCCGAAATAAATATATATCATTACCCTCACAGGAAGATGTTTTATATTATGAACTCAATGGGAATACATCACAAGAAATTGTTCACGGTAAATATCCCTGGCTCATGCATATTATTCGTTATATAGTAGGTGACGAAAAATTCGGAGAAGCAATGAAATTGATTTTTAAGAAATTTCGATTTCGAACATTTACTATTGATGAGTTTATTGCTGCTTTGGAAGATGGATGCAAACAATCATTTAAATGGTGGCGGGATGAGTGGCTTGAAAGGAAAGGTATACCCGTGATATCCTTGAAAGCAGAAGTAAGTTATGATGAAAATTATTACAAGATTAGCTGTATTCTAACACAAGTTGAAAATCTTTACAATATTCCAATAGAAATTGGTATTGAAACTGAAAAGGGAATAGAGATAAAGAGAGTGAACATTAGCGGCAAACAAATGATTTTTACTTTTGAATCAAAAGAAAAACCAATAAATATCTTAATCGATCCTAATAATTGGCTTCTCTTGAAAGCAATATATATAAAATAACAGAATGAGCCGGGAAGTTCTTTTGAGTAGTTTAATTTATAGTAAGCAATAGCAAAATAAAATTTATAGTTTATTAAAATCATATTTAATTAAAAACTTTATTTAGCAATTATTATTTGTTGTATGTTATTAAAATTTATTCACATACTGAGTATCAATTCTCTTAGATAAATTTGTGATATTCGGTCAATTTGTAAAATAAAGGATTAAGTATTAATAATATTTACAAAAAGAAAATTAAAGGTCAATTAATTATGAAAAACTCAAAAAAAATAGGTAACGGAATTTTTACTCGAATTTACAATCAATTTATACACAATTGTAAGAAAACAGGAATAATTTCGTTTTTCTTCCTTTGTTTAGTCTTTTTATTTTCTAACAATGTTTTCAGTCAATATTTTTTTCTAAAACATTATGAAACCAAGGAAGCATTAGAATTAGATGCCAATAAAATTATTGCTGATTTCAGCCAGTTTGTTAAAAACAAGGGTTATAGTATGCCCGATATTCCAAAAGTAAAAATTCAAACAGAGCCGTTTTTAATTAAATTGGATAAACCTAATAATGTTATTATAGTTCCTTATTGGAAAGACTTAACAAATGAACAAAAAGAAATCTTTAAATCATGGTGGGGTGATAATGCTGAGGAACAGTTTACTCTAATGTTCAATTGGTTTTTTATTGCTCATGAACTTGGTCATTATATTAGTCCAATGATTCATGATTTGAATCCCTATCAATGTGAGAAAGAAGCGAATGAAGTTGCAGTAACTTTCTTTAGAAGAAATTCAGCGAATATCGAAAAATTAGATTATGTTGAGAAATCATTAAAGCAAGTTCTGGAAATGCTTCCGAAGATTGACTTTGGCAATTTGTCAGAAGCAGAATATTTTAATGCTAATTATAAAAAGATTGGAAATATTCCAAATTTATATGGCTATTTTCAAATTAAGTTTGTGCTGAACGCATTAAATAATCATGAAGATTTTAGCATCAAACATTATTTTGAAGAACAAACTAAATAGGATTTATGAAAAAGTTAATATTCAATTCGTTAACTTTCGTTATAATTCTTAATACAATTTCTTTTTCACAAAAAGAAAATTCAGAAAGAGGTAAAATTATTTTCAAAACGAATTTTGTTAACAATTATATTTTGCATATGTATTGTTTAGCTGGTATTGGAGAGTATAAATTGAATACCGAGTACTATGAACGATATCATTCATATATTGATACTAATGATTTATCAATATTAAAAAAATTCGAATCAAGGCTATTTTTTGGTGATGGTAAAGCCGGCGAATTTGCTTTTTTTTGTTTTTTTCTGCCTTCATATTTAGAGCTAAGTAATAAGAAAGAGTTTGTCGAATATTATAGAATTTTAATAAAAGCCTTAGAGTTGAATAATTTTAATGAGTTCTTACAAAAATTTAAGATTGATACAGAAGATTTCATTCTGTCTAATATTAAATTCTTTTTGAATTTACCAGACTCCCTTCATAAGAAACTTATTAAACCACTTAATGAAGAATTCAAGACCGTAGCAGAAGTATTTATTAGAAATATTGATTCATATGAAAAATATATATGGCCACACCAAAGGAAAGAAATACAAGAAAAGATTTCACACTGGAATAAAGTTTTTAAGGATAATAATCTTATTCAGAGATGGGAAAATTTTACTGGGTTAAAGTTTAGTAAAGATTATCAAATATTTTTGTGTTATCCAAATAAAAAAGGACCCAGCGCAAATTCAATGAGTGTAGATAAAAATATGTTTTATTACAATTTCCACGAAGATTTCTTTTTTGATTTTGTAAGTCACGAAATAGGTACCCATTTACTTTTTCCATTAGTATGGACTAATGATGAAATAAAAAAATATATTCAATACAATGCTTCTAAAGTTTATAAGGCTGTTGAATCTCTTTGCCAATTTTACAACAAAAAAATTCTCAATAAAGAAAAGTTGAGTTATAATTGGTATGATTATAATGCTGATGACTATGAAAAAATTTTTAGTAAGTATTTTTCAAAAGAAATTTCCCAGCAAAAAATTAATATGCATATATATTTACTAATTAAAGGTCTTGAAGAAGTACAGTAAATTTTATCATTAATAGTTCATTTATAACTGTAGAAGAATAATTATAAAATTAGTTTATTACTGGAGTAAATAATGAAAAAAATAATATTAGCTACAATAATATCTATGAGTATTTTTCTTTCTTCATGCGCACCGGGTAGTGGAACTTACAATGAATCAAGAAAAGCAGGATTCTTTACCGGTGTATGGCATGGATGGATTGCACCCGTTACTCTCATCTGGGGATTATTTAATAATAATATCAGAGTTTATGAAGTTAATAATACCGGTTGGTGGTACGACTTTGGTTTTTACATTGCTATCGTTGGAGGATTTGGAAGCTTTGCTTTATCAAGAAAGAAAAAGTGATAAATTGAACTTCATAAGATAATTGAATTACAACTTCAATAGAATTTTACTTGCACTTTCTGTTTTTGCCCG
>JARYLX010000054.1 GCA_029907415.1 Melioribacter sp. | reverse complement strand
TTGAAGAACGATAGATGGTCATACTGGCCAAACCAAGGTCCACTAAGTATGTATGAATATAATTTCAAAGTTGAGCCACGAACATTTGGAGCGTACATACAGGATGAGATAACATTTGAAGATATGGTAGCGAATATTGGAATACGTATGGATTATTATGGTTTTGGAGATTTGAAATGGCCTACAGGTGACCCATGGAACGCAGATGCTTTTGCAGCACCTACATGGACACCACAAAACTATTTAGAAATTCTGCGTTCAGGTAGGTCAATTATTTGGGAAAGATGGAATGAGGTAAACAACAAATTAATTGCTGAAGGGAAAAAACCCTTACTAGAACCTGTTGATGACCATCTTGTATTAAGTCCAAGATTTGGGATAGCATTTCCTATTACAGAAAGAGCAAAGTTTTATTTTAACTATGGACATTTCAGAAGTTTACCTCCATTGAGTGAATTGTTCATGTATGATTTTAGATATGATGATAAGAAAGGAGGATTATATCAGTTAGGGAATCCTAATCTTGCACCAACAAAAACAATACAATATGAATTAGGAGTTGACTACAATTTACTTGACCAATATTTAATTCATATAGCAGGATATTATAAAGATGTAACAGGGGAAGTAAGAGTATTAACATATACACCAACAACAACAGGAATTCCAACATATAGATTTAGGACAAACGACAGATATAGAACAATACAAGGTTTAGAACTTCAGATTACAAAGTCAGTTGGTGAGTATCTAACTGGCTGGTTGAACATGCAATATACATACGCAAGTGGAGGCAATACAGGAAGGAATGCAGTGTTTGAAGATCCATCATCGAACAATGCACCAAGCGCATTCACATATGCAGATCCTTCAAGACCAGATCCAGTACCTGAAGTAAAAGCTAACATTAACTTACGTTCTCCTTCAAAATGGGGATATTTGCTGGGGGAATGGAATTTAAGCATATTGCCACACTGGCGACTTGGAAATATTTTCAGATATAACCCTCGAAATGTGGAAGGAGTTAATAACGAATTTAGATGGCCTAATTTCTGGATGGTTAATTTGAGATTAAGTAAAACATTTAATATTGGATTTGTTAAAGCCACAGCATATCTTGATGTAAATAATTTATTCAACAATAAAATCTTTATGTATAACTATGCATTTTATGGAGGAAATGGTTCAGCATCAGGTTCCGACTTTGAAGCTTATATGGCATCATTACATCTTAAAGAATATGCAAATCCATACTGGGATCCAATCAGAGACGAAACAAAAGGAAATTATTTATATCCTGGATACGTATATACAAAAGATGTAGTAGACCAATGGGGAATTGAACATAAAAAAGGAGAAGTAGTTCAGGAAGACCACATTGGGGATATGAGGTCAAAAGATAAACCATGGATTAATGACCCCAATGTTGACATATTTACATATGGATATGCAAGGTCTATCTGGTTTGGAATCAGGTTTGACTTCTAAGAGCAATAAAAAGATGTCAAACAATAATAAATAAAAATTGGGAGTGAAAATGAATAATATAATTATTACTAAAAGGATGATTATAATATTCCTTATAAGTTTAATAATATCAAATAATATTTATTCACAAACCGATGCATTGGTGCGAGTAAACAGAATATGGGGTGCGGTAGCTGCAAATGGAGGTAATAAAGGAATTTCGTATGGAGCTTCTAATCTAAATCTTTTTGCAGATTACGGTGCATATGGTTGCCGCTTTCAAGGTACAGAAGGATACTTTGGAGGTTTTGCCGCAATAGCTACTGATAACTGGAATGGAAAGCCAGCAGTATTTTCTCCAATAGGAAAAGACCAACCAAATGGCAAAATTGTAGTACCACTGAAAAATTATGCCCGTTATGCAAACCCGAACTATACAATTTCATCTCAAGGTAGTACAACAACACCGCCACAAAATGACCTTGGAAGTGTAATAATAGACCCTTCAAAATGTATAGGTACAAGTGACCAAACTGTAACAGTAACAAATAAATATTCATGTGGAGTCACTGTAGAAAAAAAGGTATTAGCTTGGTCACAGCAATATCATGATAACTATGTTGTTATTGATTATACATTTTCAAACGACACAAATATTACTTTCACTAATTTTTATATTTTTCTTCATGATGGAGAATATCAGTTGCAAAGAGCAGATGGAACAAATCCATCAATAGCAACAATAGACCAATATGCAAATAATAATTCACCAAGAAAGTGGTATCATTATTACGGCGCAAGAGTAACAGATTCATTACGTGTATATTATTGTTACTCATCAGATGACCCTGAAGTTCAAGGAGATAGAATAGGTCAACCTCTAACTCAACAAGGAGGAAGATTACTTGATAAAGATTTTACATTTATGGCAACAATACATGCATCAAAACAACCATATTATCCAACCCCAAATTATATTGGACCGATTGATCCTAATGATCAGGATGATATGAATCAGCCAATGGTTACAAGTGTAGCTAATATGCAAAATAATCTTAACTTACCTTTGTTTACTCCTACTTATGACCCTGTAGCTGATGGGGCATCTTATTATAATCTAATTAATGGAACATTATTACAAAGTGAAGATATGACAGGACCGGATGTACGACCTGGACATCACAGAAAAAATCTTGATGAACTTGGTAAAGAAGCTCCTGGAGGAGAAACAGGAATAAGTGCACAGGCAAATACATTTGAAAGTATGATTAAGTGTTATGGACCTTATACATTTGCACCTGGACAAAAAATTAGGATTGTAAAAGTTACCGGTGTTGCAGGAATAAGCAGAGAAAAAGCAGTTGAGGTTGGTAAAAAATGGTTGAACGATACAAAAAATCAAACTAATACTTTACAAGATCCGCCAAATTTGCCAAATCCGGTTACTGGTTATTTCCCGAGTAATTTTGTATTTCCAGCAGGGGCAACAGAAACAGATAAAAAGAAGGATAGATGGGTAAGTACTGGAATAGATTCAGTTCATAAAACTGTAAGTAGAGCAAAATATAATTTTTTGCATAATTATAATGCACCAATGACACCACCACCTCCAACTACAGTAACTATAAATGGAACGAGTTCAGGAGTAACAATTCAATGGTCAGACCCACAAGCTGAAGCTTTAAGTAATTTCGATGGATACAGAATAATGAAAAAAGTATCTGATAGAGATACAACTTACTATCAGGAAATCTACAGGTCTAATGCAAATGATAAAGCAGCAGTTCATACATTTACAGATACTCAAATTCGTGTAGGAGCAAATCTTTTCTATTATGTACAGGCAGCAGCAAAAATTTCACCAAATGACCCTAATGCACATCCCACTGAAAGAGGTAAAACTATTTATAGTGGAAGAGTTTATTTCTATAACAATACACCTGTAAAAGGAGAGGCGAGACTTGGAAATGAGTTGGATAAAATTGTTATAGTTCCAAATCCGTATAATTATAATGATCCAAAGATTCGAGGTTATGGATGGACTAATCCATCTAATATGCAGATATCTTTCTATGAATTGCCAAAAACAGTAACAATTAAAATATTTACAGAGACAGGAGACCTTGTAAAAACTATCGAGCATAATCAGGATAGTGGTTTTGATAAATGGAATATGACTAATGAACGAGGTCAAACTATTGCAAGCGGTATTTATATAGTAGTATTTCAAACGCCAGATGGAAATGTATCATATCAGAAACTTGTTGTAGTTCGTTAATAAAAAAGGAGAATTTATTAATGAAAAGTTTAATAAAAATCTTCGTAATAATTTCTTTCATCAGCATGAGTATTAAAGCTCAGGTTGATATGAAAACAACAGGACAGGGAGGAGTTGACCTTAAACAGACTGGTCAAACCACTATGAACTTTTTACAAATAGCAGTATCTCCTAAAGCAGCTGCAATAGGAAATTCTTATACAGCTTTAAGCAAAGGTGTTGAAAGTGTTTTTTCAAATCCTGCTGGATTAACAGAGATGGATTCCAAATATCAGGCTTTTGTTTCATCAACACAATGGTTTGCTGATATTAAATATCTTGCTGGTGCAGTTGCATGGAATGGTGAAAGTTACGGCTCAGTTGCTTTAAGTTTTTTAATAGTTGATTATGGAACAATCAGAGGCACTGCACTTGTAGATGCTGCAAGTATAAGTCTAGATAATTATATTCTTACGGGAGATGTAAAAAATGTTGGAGCTTATGCATTTGGGTTAACATATGTAAAACAAATTAGTCCAAAATTTTCAATTGGTGGAACTGCCAAATATGTTGGTCAGCAATTAGGTCAATTTGTAGATGCAGCAGGAAATGTTAGTGATAATCGAGCAAACAAATGGGTATTTGATATGGGTATTAAATATTTCCCTGGTATTGAATCATTAAGATTGGGAATGTCAATGAGAAATTTTTCGACTTTTGTTCGATATCAAAGTTTTAGTTCACCTCTTCCAATTGCATTTGCAGTTGGACTTGGGATGAATATTATGGATTTAATCAATAAAAATATTTCACAAGACCACACTATTCTTGTTTCAACAGAATTTATTCATCCAAATAATTATACAGACAGAGTTAATGCCGGCCTCGAATATACTTACATGAATATGGTTTCTTTACGTGCAGGGTACGAAAGTAATCATGACATTTTTAGCTGGTCTGGTGGTCTTGGTATTACTCAATCAATTGGAGGAATTAAATTCGATATTAATTATTCATATTCTGCAACTGAATATTTTGATGGTGTGAATAGGTTTTCTTTAACTGTTGCTTTTTAATAAAATATGAGAAGCAAAAACTAAATTAAAAAAACAAATTGGAGGAAATATGAAAAAGTTCATTACAATAATCTGTTTTTTATGTTTATTTATAACACAAAATTTATTTGCTCAACGAGCATATGTTATGTGGGAGCTTACAGTAGACTTAGCAGTCACAACTTTAAAAGGTGAAATTACTGCTAATGATGTTGTGCTTCAGGGCGGTTTAACTGTTAGAGATTATACTGGCAGTAGCTTTGGTCCTGCTGTTAGACTATGGTATAAAGATGGTGCAGAATGGCCAAATGAAACAGCTCCTTCTTCCGATAAATATGTTGAATTTAAGGTTACACCAAAACCAGGAAATAATTTAATTGTAGATACTGTTAAATATGGAATGGGTAGCTATGGAACACGTGCTTATATGCATGCTAATGTTTACTGGGATACTGATCCGTCTTTTGCTACAAAAAGAATTATTGATACTACATCTGCCCCTATAAATGATATACGTGACAGTGCTGCTTATGTTCGTGTTTTTAAAATTGGTGAAAAAATTAATGATGGCAGCTCTTTCATTATGAGGATATTTCCTTGGTATTCTACTACAGGTGGTACTACAAAATATTTCTGCCTGAATTATATTGAAGTAATTGGTAAAACGGAAACTGCTGTTTCAGTAGATGAATCTATTTTATTACCATTTGGTTTTGAATTATACCAAAACTTTCCTAATCCTTTTAATCCATCTACTACTATTTCTTTCTCAATTCCCAAAAGAAGTTTTGTAAGATTATCAATTTATAATTCTCTTGGAGAAAAAATCGCTACCCTCATTTCAAACGAATTGGACGCTGGCATTCATTCAATTATTTATGATGCTTCAAATCTTCCTTCCGGAATTTATTTCTATAAATTAGAAGCTGATAATTTTATTAGCACAAAGAAAATGATGTTGATGAAGTAATTATCTGCTTAAATTAGTTTTAGACCAGTATGGAAGAAAATAAAGTTCTTCCTGCTGGTCTAATTTTTATAATTTGACATTTTATAAACAACATGGTGTATTATGCGTTTACTTGTAAAACTATTACTAAGTTATTTCTTATTAATCTCTTTTACTCTTAATATAAAAGGACAAATTTTTGTATCTACCGATGGTAATGACAATAATTTAGGTACAAAAGAACAACCATTCAAAACAATTACAAAAGCAATTTCAGTTGCTGTGCCTGGCGATACTATTTATGTGCGAAGTGGAATTTATTCTCTTACTTCTACTATAAGTATTGGCTCATCAAAATCTGGCACCTCAGAAAAAATGTATTATTTATTCGCATATAAAAATGAAAGACCTATTCTTGATTTTTCTTCTATGAGTTTTAGTGGCAGCAATAGAGGAATAAGTTTAAGAGCTAATTACTGGTATATCAAAGGTTTTGATATAAAAGGTGCGGGTGATAATGGAATGGAAATTAATGGTGGTTCTTACAATATCATTGAATTCTGCTCTTTTTATGAAAACAGGGATTCAGGATTGCAGCTTAGCAATGGTGCTTCTAATAATAAAATAATTAATTGTGATTCATTTAATAATCTTGACCCTGATGATGAAGGAGATGCGGATGGATTTGCCCCAAAACTTACAGTAGGAACTAATAATTATTTTTATGGCTGCAGAGCCTGGCAAAATTCCGATGATGGCTGGGATGGTTATTTAAGAGGTGCAAATGATGTAACAACAATTCTTGAAAACTGCTGGACTTTTAATAATGGATATCGTAAAGATGGAAGTGCAAGTAAAGGAAATGGTAATGGATTTAAAATGGGTGGAGGAGATAATAGTAATAGTCAAAATCTTATGCATCATTTTATACTGAAAAATTGTCTTGCTTTTAATAACAAAGTTAAAGGATTTGATCAAAACAATAATGCAGGTTCAATGACTTTATTAAACTGCACAGGATTTGGGAATAAAAGTGCAAACTACAGAATAACACGACAATTAAATACCGGGCAATCATTAATTGTAAAAAATTGTATTTCATTAAATGGTTCGGTTGAACTCGGAAGTTTTGCAATTCAGGAAAAGAACAGCTGGTTAAGTCCATTTAAGATTTCTGAAAGTGATTTTGTTAGTATTGACCCATCAGAAGCATTTACCCCAAGAAAATCAGATGGCAGTTTGCCAGATATTAAGTATATGCATCTTACTTCGAATTCTCAATTCATTGATGCTGGAGTTGATGTGGGACTTCCATATTATGGAACTGCACCTGATTTAGGTGCATTCGAATTTAATAATGCAACTTCAATTAAAATAAATGAAAGTATTTCAAATGATTTTCAAGTATTTCAAAATTATCCAAATCCATTTAATCCCTCGACAATTATCAAGTTTAATATTCCTAAAAACAGCAATGTAAGAATCAAAGTTTATGATTTACTCGGTCATTTAGTTGCAGAATTGTTAAATTCATATTTAACAGCCGGGACATATTCGTTTGTATGGAAAGCAGATGATTTCAATTTGAATTCTGGAATTTATTTTATAAGAATAGAAAATGAAAACAATACAAAAACAATTAAAGCAATGTATTTGAAATAACAAAATTTTTTTTTCATATAAAGAAAACAGATTATTGAATTTATTTGATTTAATCTGTTCAAATCTGTTTCAGCAGTGCCATCAGTGTTCTAGAAAAAATTTTCATTTAAAAACTTGTAATAGAATTACATTGGTGTTTTATGAAAGTAAAAGATAAAATCATCTTACTATTTTTACTGATAAACAAAATTTTATTTGCTCAACAGGAAATTATTATTCAAGAAAATGAATTAGGATTTTGTTCTGTTGATGGGACAATTGCCAAAAGTGTATCCGGTTATACTGGAACTGGTTATGCAGATACTGATTTAGGGATTGGCAAAAGTATAAGCTGGCAAATTAATGTAATAAAAGATGGTAATTTTTTATTTATATGGAGATATGCTGTAAGCGGCAGCACTCAGGAACGAAATGCAAAATTGTTAATCAATGGGAATGTTGTTATAGATACAATTTATTTTCCGCGCACTGGTGACAAATGGGATTCCTGGACAGAATCAACCCCAGTTCAAGTTTTTTTGAAATCGGGTTATCACAAAATCAGGATAGAATCTTATTCTCCCAATGGATTGGGAAATTATGATTATTTCAAAGTAATTGGAGATGGAGTTGAACCTGCACTATGTACACCTTCATATATTCTTTCTGTAAAAAGTAATAATGAAAAATGGGGCACTGTAGAATATTTCCCGATTCAAAATTATTATGATGAAGGAACAATTGTAACCCTTATTGCACATTCAAAGCCGGGATTCTTTTTTGAAAGCTGGACTGGTGAAGAAACAAGCTCAGATTCAATTTTTACTTTTGCTATTAAAAGTAATGTTAATGCTGTTGCAAGATTTTTACCTGTTGGGATGAAAGCAGATACCAATTTAATTGGATATGCAACAGTTCAAGATGATAAAGGAACTCGATACACAGTAATTGGTGGTGCACTTGGTGATACAGTTGAAGCAAAATCACTTGAAGAACTTAAAAATTATCTTGGCAGTGATAAACCTTATGTAATAAAATTTTCTGGAAGAATTGAAGGCAATGATGTTATTAGTGTAAAATCTGATAAAACTTTATTAGGTATTGGCAATGTTGCATATTTGAAAGGAATTGGATTGTCAATTAATAATGCAAGAAATGTAATTATTAAAAATATTACTATATCTCATGTAACTCCTCAGGATGCAATTGAGATAAATGGCAAATCAAAAAATATATGGATTGACCATTGTGAATTTTTTTCCGATAGAGAACATGGCACAGATTATTACGATGGATTGCTTGATATTAAAAATGAATCTTCTTTTATAACCGTTTCATGGTCTTCGTTTCATGACCATTATAAAACAATTTTAATAAGTTCAGGGGATGAGCAATTCGCAGATACTGTAATTCGAGTTACTTTTCATCATAACTTTTTCTACAACTGTGAATCAAGACTTCCGAGCATACGATTTGGCAAGGCGCATATTTTTAATAATTATTATAAAAATTGTAACACAGCGATTAATTCAAGAATGGGTGCTTGTGTGCATGTAGAAAATAATTACTTTGAAAATGTTGGTAAAGCAGTTTTTTCTGATTATAGTTCAATTCCTGGTGCAGGATTTTTACTTAACAATTACCTAATGAACAGCAATATTTATACTCTTGCTATGTGTAATTTAGAAGTTCCATATAAATATTTCTTGGATGAACCTGAAAAACTGCCTTCAATTATTTCGTCTGGTATTAAAACAGACTTAAAAGAAAATAATAATTTATTAGATGAATTTTCTATTTCAAATTATCCTAATCCATTTAATTTGACAACTACTATTAGTTTTCGAATTTCAACACTTAAAAGAGTATCTATAAATGTTTATGATATACTTGGACAAAAAATTTCTACTTTGCTTGATGAGATAAAAGGACCAGGAAAGTATAATGTCGAATTCAATGCTTCAAAACTCACAAGTGGAATTTACTTTTATACATTTCAGGTTGGGGATAAATTTTTGGTTAATAAGATGATGCTCATAAAATAGTATTAAAATAATGGTAAGTGAATATTGTCCCTTGCATATAATTAATTATAAAGACAATAAACAGATAGAAAACCAATTAAAAATTATAGTAAAAAGACTGAGCAATTTATTTATAGAATGATGAATAAAATTGTTAAACTTTTATAAAAGATGATAATAGATAAATGCTTTTAATTGTTATGTCCAATTTACCTTTGGAAATTTCTTATATTGGAAAAAGAAATGTGATATAAATTTATTCATTAAGTAATAAACTATGGACGATTGTATATTCTGCCAGATTGTTAATAGAAAATCACCAGCGAAAATCATTTATGAAAATGAAAATGTGATTTGTTTTTTGCCTAAGAAAATTGAAGTTTATGGACATACTCTAATTGCACCTAAAAAGCATTATGCTGATTTATATGATATTCCATCAGACATTCTTTGTGAGCTAATTAGAGTTGCACAGAAATTGACACAAGAGTATAAACATAAAATCAATGCGACTGGTATGAACTTAATGCATGCAAGCGGAAAAGATGGTCAACAATCAGTTTTTCATTTCCACTTTCATTTACTCCCGAGATTCAAAGATGATGGTTTAAACACCTGGCCTAATCTGCCCAAAATTGAAGTTGATATAGATAAAGTATGGGAGAAATTGCGTACGAAATAAATTTATATTGCATAAAGGTATGAGTGAGTTTTAAGAAAAGTATATAATTTATTCTCAAGGGGTTATTCTTATTCTTTCACTCGAATTTTGGTTGCTCAATAACTAAAATAAATTGAGGAAATACCTTTCTTCTTAGAAAACAATTTCGGAGTTACTGCGTCAAATTGACAGTTAATTGTTGCATAATTGTATCAACTTCATTTAAATAGTCTTTGCAATTAAGCTATGACAATTCAAAAATTATCAACAGTTAAAGTTGTTGCATTGAAAATAAAATTGCATGAGATAAATAATGAAAAATCTTAAAGCACAAATGATTAATAAAAAAGCATCGGACCTGAGAAATAAACCTGATGAAATTTTAGAGGTCATAGGATTAAAATCCGAACAAAATATTGCTGATATAAGTGCAGGTGGTGGTTATTTTTGACTAAGATTTGCAGAAATAGTAGGTGAAGCAGGGAAAGTATATGCTGTTGATACTAATTTAGAATTTTTGCAATTCATATTTGTGTTAGCAGATTAGAACGAAACTTGCAACACTAAATATTTCAAGCACGCAAGCTGTTGTGTTCCATGCTATACAAAAACATAGCGTTGAAGAAAGACCCGAAGGAATATGAAAACAGAAAATAAAAATCAGGTAATAATAAAAAGATTTGCAACAAAGGGTGTTTTTCCTTACCAATGGGCTTTTACACTTCTTTTCCCTTTGCGAAATATCTTTCTCTCACCAAAGCAATTAATTAAAAGACTTGAACTAAGAGAAAATTATTTTGTCCTGGAAGTGGGGTCAGGTCCCGGGTACTTCAGTCTTCCTGTTGCAAGAAAATTAATTGCCGGTAAACTTTTTTTGGCAGACATTCAGCAAGAGATGTTGGATTATGCAAAAAAACGATTTATGAAAAGAAAACTTGAAAATGTTGAATACTATTTATGCAATGGAGAGACATTTAGTTTTAGCGATAATTTTTTTGACATAATTTACATGGTTGCTGTAATAGGAGAAGTGGAAAATAAAGAATCATATATAAAAGAATTTTACAGAATGCTTAAACCAGATGGTATTCTTTCAATTTCTGAACTTGCAGGTGACCCTGATAAAATGAGCATGGAAGAATTAATAGATATAATTGAAAAACACAATTTTAAGTTTTACAATGATTACGGGAATAAGAGAAATTTCACAATTAATTTTAAGAAAAAATATGAATACTAAAATCATTGAAAGGTACAATAGACCCATTTTCTTTTACGGGCTATCCTTAGTTATTCCATGGACTTTATGGTTTGGGGCTGCATACATAAGTCACCTAAAGGATATTAACCAATATTTAATTATAGTACAAGGAGTTTTAGGTATCTTGGGGTTGTTGGCTCCATTTTTTGTTGCATTATATTTGCTTATATCTGAAAGCGAATTATACTCCGACTTCAAAAATCGATTGTTCAATCCAAATGAATTCAGTCCTATTTATACCGCATTAGCTTTTTTTCTGATTTTTGCATCAATTGTTGTATCGCAATTTATATCATTATTATTCGGTTACAACATTAATCAGTTTTATATTTCAGGTTCCCCAACTTTTACTTCAGTGTTATTATCTCCATGGTTTATTTTAATTTTTGCCCCAATAGTTGAAGAATTAGCATGGCATTCGTATGGGACGGACGCTTTGAGAAGTAAGTTTAATTTATTCACCACCTCCATTGTATTTTCTGTATACTGGGTTATTTGGCATATTCCTTTATCTTTCATTAAAGGATATTATCATAGCAATGTTGTTGCTATAGGTTTGTTGTATTCAATTAATTTTATTTTTAGTCTCTTTGTATTTGTTATAATAATGAATTGGTTATATTACAAAACAAATAGAAATATTTTTATAACGATTGTATTTCATTTATCTGCAAATATTTCAAATGAAATATTTGCCACTCATCCTGACAGCAAAGTAATACAGACAGTATTGTTAATGATGTTTGCTGTTATTGTTATAATTAAAGAAAGTAAGATGTTTTTTAGCAAAAAAGTTTTAATCTGAATTAGCACAAATGAATAATAAATTTTATATGTTATAAAGCCTTTAATAGATATAAAAAATTACAGCCCGATTAATTGTTTATATCAGTGAACGGTGAACTATTAAACAAATTCTTGTTGCACATATACTTAGGTGTTAATAGCTATTTTTTATAAAATATTAAAAATATATGGCTGAAATAGAACTAATAAAACCTGAAAAAAAACATAAAGAAATAATTGTTGATTTTATAAAAGAGCATCAAGAGAATAATGAATTTGAAATTCACGGTGGAGCTCTTGTTGAAAAGTTGGAATATAGTACCTGGCTAAAACAAATTGTTGATAATTCGAAAAAAGAAACCGTTAATAAAAATTGGGTCGTTTCTTCAACTTTTCTTGCCATTAGAAAAGAAGACAAAAGATTAATTGGCTTTGTCGATATTCGACATGAGTTGAATGATTTTTTACGATTATACGGAGGGAATATTGGCTTTGGGGTTCGACCTGAAGAAAGAGGAAAGGGATATGGCACAAAAATTTTGATGAAAGCTTTGGATTACTGTAGAGAAATTGGTTTAAAGAAAGTAATGCTTGCTTGCTACAAAGACAATATTGCGTCGAGCAAGACAATTAAAAATTGCGGCGGTGTTTTAGAGAAAGAATTTTCTCTTTCTGATTTGAAGAATTTTACATTTGAATCAGAAAAATCAAAAAATAAAACTGTTCAGGTATATTGGATTATGCTTTAATGAGAATTAGAAATAAGATGATTAAAAATTTTCAATCATTACTAACATGAGTATGTATAAAAATTTTTGTTGTAATGCAAAATTTATATCGCTAATTATTTTAGCATTAATTAACGAAATAAATTTCACTTTACAATTATTTATATAATTTTTTACGTGAACAATAGTTTCACATTTCTTTCTTTTAAGCTCTTCTTATAAAATTAGCAAATTTGTATTGATTATTGGTAATAATTATTTCTCTAATTCACATTTGCAAAAATCAACTCGGTTATGATTACGTTCTATCCGAAGAAAATACTTAGCTCCTATTTTGATGAATAAATATGTATTGTGATTATAATAAATAAAAATTGTAATTTTATAGTAAGTTCAGATAAATATTGCTTCAATTATAATAAAAGAAAATTACATTGACATTTATTTTT
>JARYLX010000053.1 GCA_029907415.1 Melioribacter sp. | reverse complement strand
ACTATGCCAGATTAATGTATGTCCACGAAATGTAAATCCCTGGCGCTTAGCCCAATTTAATTGAGCAATTATATCACCATTAAACTTTACTATTGGATGAGTATCAGCATAATCTTTGTCTGTTGCTGCTAAATATGCTGAAGCGCTTGCACTAATATCAACAGTATATTGTGGTTTCATATTGTTGCCTGGAGACATGCTATTCATATGATATTTAATTAAATAACCACCGTTGGGGGCAACAACAGATGACTGACCCGGAACATATGGGTCGGCTGGAAATCCTATATGCCGATAAGATAAAAGACAACCAATATAAAAATCTTTTGCAAAAACATTTTTTAATGCTGGCACATTAGTTTCAATTGTATCTGATTGTGCATAAAGTGAGGATATTAAAAATAAAATAACTAATTTGATATAAATTACTGGTAAAATATTCTCCGATAAAATTTTAAATTGTTTTTTCATAATTATTGTCCTTAATTAAAAAAAATGACTGTAACTTAATTTTATTGATGGATTAATTTATCACCCTTTGTTTTATTCATTTATTATTATCATGATAATTTTTCAAATATTCTCCAATATCAATTAAAGGTGCTACCCAAACATCTTTTTCATTTTGTTTAAGATAATATAAAAGTTTACGATGAGCTTCCGATGAAACATTTATTGAGTGCTCTCCACCAACTCCATGAAAAAGAAAAACTAAAAGTGCATTTTCATTCATAACTTTTTTGACAAGCTCAATTAAATCTTCACCTGATTGCCCATTAACCATAAAACATCCAATATTAAACAAGTCAATTTCATCAATTTTTTGTATTACTCCACCAACTCCACGAGCTGCGATAAAATATTTTTTGACTATATTAACAAAAGATGTATCGCCTACTTTCATATCTCCGCAAGTGTAAGCAAAAGTTCTGTTTTTCTTTCCATCAATTGCTTCGAGCAGAACATTAGTCATTTCGATTTCATCAGTTATTCTTTGAAGTGTATATGAGTTCAAATCATATTCAGGCTTGACCCATTCCCTACCTTTCATATTTCCTATGCAAGGATGAAACAAAGTATGATTGCCTAACTCATGACCATTTTTGGAAGCTAATGCCCAATCTTGAATTCTGTTCTTGAATGCTAAAGCATTCCCTGGAATATAAAATGTAGCTCTAAAATTCAAAGAATCTAATAATGGAATTACATTATCGAGATGTACATTCAACGCATCATCATAAGTTAATGCAATTGCACATTTTTTATTATTCCACAATTTTTTCTCCTGAGCATATGATATACTTTGAAGAAAAATCAAAGTGGATAAAAAAATTTGTGTTATCATGAATAAAGAAAAATACTTGCGATTTACTGATTTCATAAACACACCTGAAAATTATTTCTAATTAGAATTAATTATTTTATTATTTTTTAGAAACTCTCGAATTTCTGAAAAACATTTTATTAGAGTTTCTTTATTAAATCCACCGTGTTTTCCACCTTTGACTGTGATTAATTTATTAGGCACTCCATATTTATCCAATGCAACATGTAGTCTAACTGCTTGATTGTAAGGCACGATATCATCCAACTCACCATGAATAGTAATAATTGGTGGTAAATCAGAACGGACATAATTAATTGGGGATAACTGCTCTGCAAGTTCTTTTCTATTTTGTAAACTGCCAAACCATTCAATTGCATAATGTTTGGCATTTTGTCCTTCAAGAAGTTCAGCAACATCTGTAATACCATACCAATTTATAATTGCAGCAACTTTAACTTGAGGTTCAAAAGCACTTTGCCAGCGAGTGCTGTCATGAGTTGCACATTGTTTATCAAAAATAGATTGTGGTGGAAGCATACCTGTAATCAAAGCAAGATGTCCACCAGCAGAACCGCCTGTTAAAACAATTTTAGACAAATCAAAATTGTATTGATTTGCATGATAATAAACCCATCGAAGTGCACATCTGCAGTCTTCTACTGCAGCAGGAGCTAATGAAATTTTTGCAATTCGATATTCAACATTAATTACAGCCCAACCCATAGATAAATATGGAAGAAGTTGCATTACATTTCGTTCTTTTTGTCCTGCAACCCATCCACCTCCATGGAACAGCAATAATGTTGGCAATGGATTAGTACGATTTTTAGGTAAATACAAATCAAGTTTTAGTTCATAATTGTTAGCTACTGTATAGGTGATATTAGGGAAAATGTCATATTCACCAGAAGCATAGTCTACCCAATTTGATGGAACTGATAATTGCTCTTGGCCATAAATTGTGAAAGAAATAAATAATATTGCAATAATCAAAAATGTTCGATGCATAACAGCTCCTATGTGTTAATATTTTATTACAACTTACCAAGCATAAGTTTTAATGAAAGAATTATCACGTTTTTCAGAAAAATAATTTTTACAGTATCATTAACGAAATAAATTTCGCTTTACAAATGTTTCACTATCTTAAAATAATGTATTAGAATTTTCTAATAGACGAATTATTTAATATAAAATCTTATATCTAATTATTCTGATACGAAAGTTGTTATACTTAATGGTTCCAAAGTAAAAGTAAATTTACCGTTTACAACATTAATTACATTTCCTTTCTGGCAATTCTTCTTTTCTGATGTTGTATATGGTGTAAATGAAATTACATTACTGTTTTGTATTCTAAAAACATTTTGTATTTCATTAGTGCTGGAATTTAAAGCAACAATTATTAGTTTAGATGATGAAGGATCTTTATAAGCTGTAACATCAACACTGCTAACAGCAGGAGCAACACTGCTTTCAACTCTATAGAAACCAGGTCGAATAAATCTTGCGAACTGTGACATCACATAACCTTTTTTTGTAACCTCCCCTTTTATTCCACTGTTATTCGTTCCATCACTTATTGGTCCATAAAATCTTACGATATACCACCACACATATGCGCTCATACCAGCTTGCATTACATCAGTTATTTCTTGAGCTACTGGTAAAGCTAAAGACCAGCTTGTTGGATTAGTTGTATTATCACTTCCCGTTAAGTGTTCAGTCATCCAGATTTCTTTTCCTCTTTGTTCAGCTAATGGATAAGGAGCTAAACCACCGCCATAAATATGTCCTGCAACTATATCAAGATTTTTGCTGGCTACTGAATCATTAAGTATCGGGTCAGACATTTGACGCCTGAATTGATATGATTCTGGTGCCATTACCTTAGTTTCTATCAATGAGGCATTTTCTCTTAAGAACTTAACCATTTGTTCCGGAGTCCAATCGCATGATTCATATGTCACTTTAATATCAGGTTCATTTTGTATTGAAACAGCATAAATTGGTACTCCCTGATTTTCCATATATTTCACAAATGCATTAAGATGCTTTGCATAATCATCATAAGCATCCTCTCTCAATTCTCCACCCACAAGATTATTGTTTGTCTTCATTGATGCAGGTGGACTCCAGGGTGATGCAATTATAATTGCTCCTTTTTCATATGCTTTTTTTGCTGTTGAGACATTAGTATACCATAAATTACTATCAGGTTGAATCCTGATTCTTAATATTGTAAAACCAAGTTGTCCTTCTCCTGTACCAAATGCAGTTTCAATTTCAGAATCAGTCATATCTGGTCGCCATTGAACAATATTTGCAGCTCCAAAACCTCTTATAATCTGATAAGTTTTTTCAGGGTTAATTGAAAGAGTAGTAATATAATTTACTGAAAAATTTATTGTAGTATCCCTATTAATTACAATTTTATCATATTCAAGAGGAACTATTATGGGTGTAGTATTTTCACCATTTTGAATTCTCACTTTATATGATGTGCTCTGGAAACTTTTAGATAAATTATTAAAATCAATATTCTTCATAGAAAAAGAATAATTCAATGGCATAAGCCCATTTGCATTTTGAGTAAATATCATTTTCTTAACTTGCGATTCGCCGCCTGCATCAAGCTTATAGAAATAAATACCGTTAGCTACTTTTTGTCCAAAATTATTTCGACCATCCCACACAATATTATAAATACCTCTTGATTGTAAACCAAAATTAAATTTTCGCACAACTCTACCAAGTATATCATAAATTGTAATTTGAACATCAGATTCTTTATTCAAGCCATATGGAATAGAAGTAGAAGTTGAAAAAGGATTGGGATAATTTTGACCAAGAATAAAATCATTGGGAATTTCATTTGGATTATCGATTACAGAAGTAAGTATATCAATTTTATAATTCCCTGAATTATCTGTTAATGTCGTATACTTCTTTGTAGTATCTGAATTATCAATAAAAGTTACTACTGCATCTTTAACTGGAAATCTTGAGGAAGTAATTTTACCATTAATCGATAATGTTTGAGAGTAAAGTGAAATAGAAAAAATGAAACAATTAATTACTAAAAGAATTCGCAATTTAATACTCATATTAATTCCTTCTAAATTTTTGAATAACATTTAAAAAAAGAATTTATTATTTATAAAATTATCTTTGATTCATTAACTTACTTTCAATAATAATTTTTGCTTCTTTTAATCCTTCAGCTTTAGCAGTAATTTTTATTTTGCCATCTTCATTATATTTAGAACGAACAATTGCTAAAGCATATCCATTAAATGCTCTGCGAACATGTAAAGGAAATGGTGTCATGTCTGTTGGGTCTCCATTATCAGTTGCAACTATTTCACCAGGTCCTTCTATCTCAAATTTAATTTCATTTGATGCAGTCGGTACAATAATCCCATTTTTATCTAATACTTTAAGTGTTATAAATGATAAATCTTCTCCATTTGCTTTTATGATTTTTCTATCTGCTTCTAAATTTAATTGAGCGGGTTCTAAAGAAGTTCGAACGATATCTTTAGCCCAAACTTTGCCATTTTTATAAGCAATTACCTTTAATTCACCCGGTTCATATTTTACATCGTCCCAACGCAGACGATATTCATACTGTCCTTTTTTCTTTTTGCCAAGTGATTTGCCATTAAGAAATAATTCTGCTTCGTCACCTGATGTAAAAACATGAACTGGTGTAATTTTTCCAATTCTGTCAGGCCAATTCCAATGCGGTAAAATATGAGCCATTGGGAGTTCGGGTCTCCAATATGATTGATATAAATAGAAACGATCCTTCTTAAATCCCGCTAAGTCAATAATTCCAAAATATGAACTTCGTGATTCATAATAAGGGGTTGGTTCACCAAGATAATCCCAGCCGCTCCATACAAATCCACCGGCTACAAAAGGATGCTGGTCAAGAGTAGCAAAAACCTTATCAGCTGATGAACCGAAATCAGCAGTGTGTAATTCATAAGCACTTACATATCTTTTATTTGAATCCCCTCCTAAACTGTCGCTTACAGGTGCACTGATACCACTATACACTGGGAAAAGATAAGTGCCGCGGCTACTCAATGCTGCTGCATTTTCGCTACTTAGTATAACTTTATCCGAAAATTTTTTGTGAAACGCCAAATAGAGTGGTTCAGTTTTTATTCCTTTTAAATGCAAATATGCTGGTGCATTTCGTATTCCTTCTCCTTGATAATTAAGACTAATTACATCCCATACTTTTGAAAAAGGCATATCTGGTTTTGCATAATTCATTGCAGCGGTTACTGGCCGAGTTGGATCTTCTTCCTTAGCAATATTTCGTAACTTTCGAGCAATAGAAGCACCTTGTTCATCTGTATATTGTTCTCCTACTTCATTTCCTACACTCCAGATAATTACAGAAGGATGATTTCTATCTCTACGAATAAATGCTCTTAAATCCTGCTCATGCCATTCAGGAAAAATAAGATGAAAATCCAGAGGAGTCTTTTTTCTTTCCCAGACATCAAATATTTCATTTATAACTACAAAGCCCATCTTATCAGTTAATTCAAGAAATTCTGGAGCGGGTGGATTGTGAGCAAAACGAATAGCATTGCAACCCATTTCACGAAGTACTTCGAGTTGACGCTCAGCTGCTCGCATATTAAATGCTGCACCTAATGCTCCAAGGTCGTGATGCAGATTTACTCCATTAATTTTTACTTTTTTACCATTTATAAAAATGCCTTTGTCCGGATTGAATTCAATTGAACGTATGCCAAATTTTGTTTCGTAATAATCTACAAGTTTGCTATCTACATATAATTCTGTAACTGCTACATATAAATTTGGTTTTTGGGCTGGAGGTGGCCCCCATAATTTGGGGTTCTTAATTAAAACAGAATCTGAAATTTCAGCTGTTTTGCCTTCAGTAATTTCGAGTTTAACAGGTTTAGAACATGCCACTGCCTTTCCAACTTTTTCTCCTTTTTCATTTAGTGCAAAAATTTTTGTAACTGTTGAAACCGTAACATTATTATCCGAATCATTTTTAATTACCACTTTCAAATGAACTATTGCTGATGAAAGAGATACATTACTGGTTGTTATATAAGTACCCCAATTATTTACATGTATGGGATTAGTTTTAGACAACCATACATTTCTATAAATTCCTCCTCCAGGATACCACCGAGACGAGTTAGGAGGATTATCTAATCGAATTGCAATAATGTTTTCATCACCATAATTGATATAAGGAGTAATATCTAAATACCAGGAAGCATACCCATAAGGCCAGCCGCCTGCAAGATGACCATTTACCCAGACCATTGCATAAGACATAGCACCATCAACTTCAAGAAAGATACGTTTTTCTTTATCTTCTTCTGGAATGAAAATTTTTTTTCTATACCATGCAATACCATGACTTGGTAAACGTCCCATGCCACCACCTACTTCAGCATCCTTTCCTTCTAAAAATGGTCCTTTAATAGCCCAATCATGTGGCAGATTAACTTCTTCCCATGATCTATCATCGTAATTTTTTAATAAAAATGGGAAATCACCACCAGGATTGCCTGCAGGTTTTTTATAATGTTTAGAAGTATCTTTTATAAACTCATTCCCTGTTGGTAATATCCAGGGTTTAAGAACCATTTTATTAACATTCACAATTTGAGCTTCAGTCGGAATTTCATCTGCAGGTTTATTATCATCGTAATTTTTTATATCAGGCCTCACGTCGTATATTAAGCTATCGGCACAATCGAGTGATTCATACTTATAAAAACGCCACCCATTATTAATTAGAATTTTTTGTCGAACTTGATTTATACTTTTATCAAACCGCTGTTGTGAATATGTTGAGGAAAAAATAAATATTGCCAATAAAAGCTGAGAAATAATTTTAGCAACCATTTTAATACAAGTATAGTTTTTTATTTTTATGCTTGAAGTACCAGTTATGAATTGTATTAACTAAAAAACTTTTAGGAATCATAGTACCAAAGAAAATACTTCATTAGTAAATTATTTTTGAATTATTAATTTCCTGTTAAAAATTTTATTGTCTGCTCTTAATTGATAGAAATAAATACCACTTGCAATATTAGAAGCATTAAAAATTATTGAATAGGTACCAGGATTTTTTTGTTCGTTCACGAGAGTTTTAATTTTTCTCCCAAGTAAATCATAAACTGTTAAAGATACATTTACATTTTTATCTATACTATAACGAATTACTGTAGATGAATTAAAAGGATTAGGGTAATTCTGGAATAAATAAAATTCAGTTTTTATAATATTGTCATCAACAGAAAGAATTTTATCTCCAGTAGTAAACTTAACTGCCGTTGTAAATTCACTTTCTCCATATGAATTAATTGCTTTTACACGCCAGTAATAAGAACTGTTTGCTTCAAGCGGTTTTAAATTAATAAGAGTATCTTTAACTAGTGTATCGATTTCTATTCTGATAAAACTATTATACTTAGATACCTGAATTTGATAAGATTCAGCTCTTAAAGATTTTTTCCATATCAATGTTGCATTTCTAAAAACATTAGTAGAGTCAACCGGGGAGAGCAAAATTGGTTGAATTGGAACATTAACATATTGCTTAAGCCACTGCATTGCTGCTCTTTCATCATTGTTTGATAAAATTAAATAAGTATAAGGATGGGCTGACCAGACATCTCCTTGAATATAACCCCAGAATGTTATTCCTTTAACTTGAGGATGAGACCAGAAAATTGGGAAATAAATTTTATATTGTTCAAGCTGGGCCTGGTCATTAAATTCATCAATATCAAATTCTGTAATGTAAATTGGAAGACCTGTAGCAGATAGTCTTTCAAGATTGGATTTTATAGTATTGATGTTATAAACATACTTATTAGTTGTTGCATCTGTTTCGCTACGAAACTCAAAATAATGTCCTTGTATTCCAATGCCGTCAATCAAATTTCGGCTTTTTAATAATTCAATTAATTTAATATAGTTAGTTGTAGTTGTATTATCGTGGAGAACATTATATTCATTCAATAAAAGTTGAGAAGATGAAGAACAATATTTTCTTGCTAATTCAAAAGCACGAATTACCCAATCCCAGCCAGTTGAACCATTTCCACCAAGTGCTTCTTTGTATGAAGGTGGTGCATGAAAAGGTTCATTAACTACATCAACGAGTGCCATTTTAGGATATCTTTCACCAATAGCTTTAATCCAGTTTTCTACTGCCTGACGTTGCTGAGATGTATCGAGAGATTTAATCCATGAAGGTTCCTGCTGTCCCCACACTAAAGTATGTTCTTTAAATAGTAACCCTCTATTTACAGCAAAATTATAAATCTTATCTAAGTTAGTCCAATTATACACTCCACGAATAGGTTCTACTGAACCCCATTTGCCGTCATTTCCAGGAGTAACTTGATTCCAGTATTTATCAAAATTACGCCATATGTAACTGCTGGTTCCAGCACCAAGAAATTTTTCTTTTCCTTCAGCAAGCGGTTGACTTAATATTCTTTGATTAATTATTAAAAAGAAAAATAAAATAAAATTGTTTATTAGGATTTTTTTTGTTCTATATGAAATCATTTTTAATCAATATCAAGTATTAAGTATAAAAGTGAAATTAAAATACAGCCCGCATAGAAGCGGGCTGTATAGATAAAATTAAAAGTTGAAAAGCAAATGATTATTTCATAAGTATCAATTTTTTAACACTTACAAAATCACCAGCTTTCAGTGAATAGAAGTAGACACCAGAAGAAAGATTAGAAGCATCAAAGTTAACTTTGTAATATCCTGCATTCAGATTGTCGTTAACTAATTCAGCAACTTCTCTTCCTAATACATCATAGACAACAAGTTTAACATTTTCATTCTTTGGCAAACCAAATTCAATTGTAGTAGATGGATTGAATGGATTTGGATAATTCTGGCTAAGAACATAATCTGTAGGAATTTCTCCGGCAGCTAATTCTCTTACAGAAACAATCGAATCTGGTACAACAATCGGTGCGCCCATATCAACTTGAACATCATATAGATTAAGTTTAACAGCATTAGCAAGATTACTGAGTGCAAAATTAATGCTGTTTATTTTCTTTACACTGCTCTTATTATCTAAAATAATTCCACCAAAATTATATGAGCCACCTTCTTTACTAATCAAGAAACGAACTTCGGTTTTACCAGATTCTTTTGGCTGGATAGAGAATGCAAAGTTATACATTCCTGCTGTAGCTACAGCGTTCTTTGGTTTTTGACGAATATCTGAAATCACATAATTATCTGCACCAAGAGTTTCGAGCCATGTATTATTAACAATAACTCCTACAGTTCCTTTGCTGGTTCCATCACCCCAGGAAGTCAAATCATTCTTACCACTATGAGGAATAAATAGATAACCAGTGTTGATGGCTTCTGAACCACTCCATTCATATCCATTTTCAGTTTGATTGAGTCTACCTGGATTTGGATTATAAGTTAATCCAATTCTAAGAGATGACCAGCCTTCGAAACCACCGCCGATTAATTCCATTTTACCTGTAACAATCAATGCTTTTTTAGTTGTTAAGTCAATAGGATCATAGAATCCACCTCTTATAGCTGACCAACCAAATGATTTTCTATCACCTGAAATTGTAGCATTCCCAATAACATCACCTGGGGTTAATTTCCAGCCACCTGTTTTTGCACCAATAAATCCCCAGCTCTCAACATAATAAGCCTGCCATGGAGCTTCAGGAACAACTACTGGATCTCCCATATCAACCTGAACATCTTCTAAATACATTCCTGTTATAGGATTACTTGAATTCAAGGAGAAGCATACACCATTAAATGTTGGAGCTATAGTTGTTGTATCAATGAGAGTTCCACCCCACCAATAACTGTTGTCTTCTTTAACAATATAGAATCTTAATTCTTTTGTTCCGTCTGCTTTTGGTTGAACTGAAATTGCAAAATTATACGTCCCTTTGCTAAATCTTGCACCTGATGGTTTTTGGTATACAGGACCTAACGACAAATTATTCCCGAAAGTACTAATCCAGTTACCATTTCTAACAACACCGACATGACCTGCCCCTCCAGCTGCCCAGCTTGGCAGTTCATTAGCATCACTTTGAGGTGTTAACAAATATCCTCTTGCATAATTTTCTCTACCTGTCCAGGATGCATCAGGTGTCCCTTTGTTCTGAAGTGTTTTTGCACTATCATGATAAAAGATACCATATCTCAAAGCACTCCATGTATTGGGGTCAGCTCCTTCAAATCTAATTTTTCCTGTTACAATAACAGCTTTTTTAAGTGTAGCAGTTACAGGTTCTAAGAATCCACCACGAATAGATGACCATACACCACCAGTAGTAATTCCTGAACTACCGGCTTTTGCTTTTATGCCTGCATTACCTACTACATCTCCTGGAACAAATTCTGCTGTTGAACTAAATCTTACAAATTTACCCCAGTTTTCAATGTAGTAAGCCTGCCATGGAGCTTCTGGGACTTCGATTGGAGCGCCCATATCAACCATTACATCTTCCAGGTACATTCCTTTCAGTGGATTATTTTCAGCACCATTTCCACCATTTAATCCAAAGCAAATACCATTAAATGTTGCAGGTATCCAGGTTGTATCAGTAAATGTTCCACCCCACCAGTAGCTATTATCTTCTTTAATAATATAGAATCTTAATTCTTTTGTTCCATTTGCTTTTGGTTGAACTGAAATTGCAAAATTATATGTTCCTGCGTTAAATATTGCCCCTGATGGTTTTTGGGTAACAACACCTAATGATAAATTATTTCCAAAAGTACTAATCCAATTACTATTTCTTACTACACCAAGCATACCTGCACCACCAGCAGCCCAACTCGGTAATTCATTTGCACCGCTATGCGGAATTAATAAGTATCCTTTTGCATATGTTTCTTTTCCAGACCATGCTGCATCTGGAGTATTAGCATTTTGTAAAACACCTGCACTATCGTGCTGGAATAAACCCATTCTCAGACCACTCCATGTACTTGGACCTGCCCCTTCAAATCTAATTTTTCCTTTAACTATAATTGCTTTTGTAAGTGTAGCAGTAATAGGTTCTTTAAATGCACCTCTAATTACAGTCCAACCTTGATTGCTTGGTATTTGACCGCCGTCTTTACCTTTTACACCTGCATTACCTACAACATCCCCTGGAACAAACTCAGCCGTAGGGCTAAATCTTACAAACTTACCCCAATCTTCAAGATAATAAGCCTGCCATGGAGCTTCAGGGACAGTAATTGGATTTCCAAGTTCTACTCTAACTCCATATAATTTGAAAGCTTTCATTTTGGTTGTAATACCATCACCAACACCAAAACATATACCATTAAACTTTGTAGAGACTTTTTCAGAATCAATTACAGTACCACCGAACCAATATTTTTTATCAACATGATACATATACCAACGAATTTCGTTTGTTCCATCTGGTAATGGACGTACAGAGATGGCAAAATCATATTTACCAGCAGCAATTTCAGCAAGGGCAGGTTTTTGAGTAATTATAGCTAAAGGTTTCCCATTATTAGTCCATGTACTGTTCCAACCTCCGCCTCCATTAACTGTCCATATCGTTCCTGCTCCACCAGCTCCATTTGCAATATCAGTACCAGCTGAACGTGGAGTAAATTGATAACCATAATGAACACCAGTACCTGTCCATCTTGCAGAATCAGTATATTGTTTAATTAATTGTCCTTCATCTGTCCAATAAGTTAAAGCATATCTTAAAGGAACATAACTTGCACCTGGACCATCACCCTCATATTCAAATTGGCCAGAAACTACAATTGCCTTTTCGGTTGTAGCTTCAATAGTTCTTCCAAAGCCACCACGAATTGTTGCCCATTTTGGTGGAGGACCATCTGCACCCATACCAGCGTTGCCAGGAGGAGTATCTTGTCTATTTAAAATTGGCCAGCCATCACCTCTTGAAGGTGTTGAACCCCATAATGTTACAAACGATGGATCTGGCATTCTTGTTACTATAATTTTATCAACCCAGATAGTAGTATTATCATTATAAGCACTGCCAAAATGTAATTTTACTTGATTGTCAGGTACATTTTTAGTAGCTGTCATTTCATATGTAAATGTTTGAGGTGTTGTAGTTACATCTGCAGTGTCATTTAGATATTTTGTATAAGGGTCCCCTTTAATTTCAAAAAGTGCATTAATCTTTGCATTTTTACTTGCAACTGCCATAAAAGAAAGAGTATACTTATAACCAGCAACAAGGGGTAAATCAGCTACGCGTTGAACTCTCCACATTTCAACGCCGCCTTTTGTGATAGTAAGTTTGTAAGAATTAGTACCAGAAAGTTTTCCAGTATTATCAATAGCCACAGTTACACTGGTAGTTGCATTATCAATCCAGCCAGTGTTCCACTTACCATCTCCATTATCGAATTCATCAGAAAGCACTACTTCCTGTGCAAGCAGTGCTGATGAAATCCAGAAAGTTGCTAATATTAATAGTTTTAGTTTTTTTAACATATTTTTTCTCCTCCTGATTTTTTAGAGAAATTTTTATTTATTAAATAAAGAACAACAACCTGTATCTTAATTATTTTATTAATACAAGTTTCTTTGTAATCGATACATTTTCAGATTCTAAGCGATACATATAAACACCACTAGATAAATTAGAAGCATCAAATGTAGCTACATAATTACCTGCATTTTGATTACCTTCAAAAATTGTAGCAACTTCCTGTCCTAAAAGATTATATACTTTTAATGTTACAAAACCGGCTTTTGGAATTGAATACTTAATATTTGTTACAGGATTGAATGGATTAGGATAATTTTGATCAAGAACGTAATTATTTGGTAATGCCCCTGGTAATTCTTTTACACTGCTTGGATTAGGAGACCCATAATTAAGCCAGTTATTTATTGTTTCCCACTCTTTTGCACGTTGATTAGCTTTCCATTGTTCATATTTATCCGGGAACCAATTCAAATCTCCGAGCGGATACCCACCCATAGCTGCAGTCAATAGTTCAGAATCCGTATAAGCTAAATTTTCT
>JARYLX010000052.1 GCA_029907415.1 Melioribacter sp. | reverse complement strand
GTTGGTATTGTGGCAATGAATGCCATAGCTCCTGAAACATTAAATGCTGTCGTCCCATCGGGATGGAAAGAAGTTTTTTTTGGCTGGCACTTAAACCTTGATTGGTCTGGTATCATGGATTCTGTTAATCAAAAAATTGCTCAGGATGGATATGAACTTTTTACAATATTTATGATGATGGTTTTATTCAAAGGAATTTTAGTTAGTGCAGCAGGTCCAGCTCCAAATTATGATATGCAAAGAATTCTTGCTACAAAAAATCCAAAAGAAGCTGCTAAGATGAGCTGGTTTGTTTCTGTTGTACTTTTCTTCCCGAGATACATGATGATTGCTGGATTAACAGTTCTTGCATTGGTATTCTTAATGCCTGAACTAAAAGCAATGGGTTCTAATATTGATTTTGAAATGGTTTTACCTTTGGCATTGAAGAATTTAATACCTGTTGGTTTAGTAGGTGTTTTGTTAGCTGGATTATTAGCTGCTTTTATGTCAACTTATGCTGCAACATTAAATGCTGCTCCAGCTTATGTAGTTAATGATATCTACAAAAAATTTATAAATCCAAATGCTCCTCCTAAAAAATATGTTAAGCTGAGTATTATAGTTTCAATTTTCTTTGCTGTATTGGGATTTGTATTTGGTATTCTTGCTCAATCGGTAAATCAGGTTACATTATGGATTGTAAATGGATTGTGGGGAGGTTATACCGCAGCAAATGTTCTTAAATGGTACTGGTGGAGATTAAATGGATATGGATATTTCTGGGGAATGGTAATTGGAATTGCATGTGCTCTTTTAATGCCGGTGCTATTTCCAAATTTACCTGCTTTGACTGCATTCCCGTATGTTTTAGCTGTATCCGTAATTGGTTCTATTCTTGGAAGTTATTTAACTGAACCAGAACCAGATGAAGTGTTAATGAAGTTTTATGTTAAAGTAAGACCATGGGGATTGTGGAAACCAATTAGAAAAAAAGTAGAAGCCCGCTTTCCCGAATTTAAATCAGATGCAAATTTCAAAAGAGATATTTTTAATGTAGTTGTTGGAATTATCTGGCAATCTACTCTTCTTGCTGCTCCAATGTATCTTGTTATAAAAGAATATAAATCTTTTGTCATTACACTGATAATTACTCTGATTACATCAATTACTTTGAAATTCACATGGTGGAATAAATTAGAAGAAATAGCAGGGGAAAAAACTGAGAAGTTCTATAACGAAATTGCTGAAAAAATTTAATAATCAAAATGAGAGCCGAATCTGTTCAAATAGAGCCAAAAATAAAAATTTCACTATTAGAAAAAATTTCTTACGGTTGCGGTGATTTTGCTTCTTCCATGTTCTGGAAATTATTTTCAATGTATCTATTGTTCTTTTACACAGATATTTTTGGATTACCCGCTGCTGCTGTTGGAACTATGTTTTTAGTTACAAGAATCTGGGATGCAATAAATGACCCAATGATGGGTGCAATAGCTGATAGAACCAACACACGCTGGGGTAAATTTCGTCCCTATCTTTTATTTGGTTCAATACCTTTTGCAATAATCGGTATCATTACTTTTACCACACCAAATTTATCTGCTTCAGGAAAACTAATTTATGCTTACGTAACTTACACTTTGATGATGATGATTTACACAGTTGTTAATGTTCCTTATTCATCTTTAATGGGTGTTATAACAAATGATACAAACGACAGAACTTCTCTTGCATCATTTAGATTTATTGGTGCTTTTTCGGGTGGAATACTTGTAACTGTTTCGGCTAATTATCTTATAAATTATTTTAGTATTGGAAATAATTTTTCACGCGGTTATCAATGGACGGTTGGAGTTTATGCTATTCTCGCAGCTTTATTTTTTATACTAACTTTTGCAGGAACAAAAGAAAGATTAAAACCTGCAAAAGAAAAAAAATCCTCTCTTAAAAATGATTTGACAGATCTCGCTCATAATAAACCATGGTTTATTATGCTTGGAGCTGGAATCTCAGTTTTAATTTTTAATTCCCTTCGCGACGGCTCAATTCTTTATTACTTTAAATATTTTATTAAATCTCAGGAAATAAATTTACTTGGATACAAATTTTACCTGACTCATTCAGAATTATCCTCTGCATATATGACTATCTGGCTTGCAACAAATATTATAGGTGTTATTCTTGCTAAACCATTTTCTTCTAAGATTGGAAAAAAGAATACTTTTCTTCTCTCTACAATCTCTTCGGCAGTATTTAGTACGCTTCTCTATTTCTTACAACCTCATCAGATTATTTTAATTTTCTTGTTAAATATTTTAATAGGAATTTCGGCTGGAATTGTACTCCCGTTAATCTGGTCAATGTATGCAGATATTTCAGATTATTCAGAATGGAAATCTGGAAGAAGAGCAACAGGATTGATTTTTTCTTCATCTTCAATGTCACAAAAATTTGGCTGGACTTTAGGAGGAGCTCTATCGGGATGGATTTTAGCTGCATTTGGTTTTCAACCTAATGTTGAACAAACCGATTTGTCACTTATTGGTATTCGTCTCATGATTAGTATAATTGCAGCTATTGGTGCTATACTTGCTACAATTTTTATTCTTTTCTATCCACTCTCTGAAGATTACATGAAAAAAATTGAAACTGAGCTTGAACTTGCAAGAAATAATAATTGATAAGGAGATTATTAAATGACCAAGAAGCAATTCAACGAAAGATTAAAAAAGTTGTTTGAAGATCACAATAAATTAATTAGAAGAAAAAATGCAAGACTGGCAAAAACAAATGGCATCTTTTATCGTTACAAATATCCCGTGCTGACTGCAGAGCATACACCTATATTCTGGCGTTACGACTTGAATTATGATACAAATCCTCATTTAATGGAAAGAATGGGAATAAATGCAACTTTTAATTCTGGGGCAATGGAATTTAATGGCAAAATTGTTCTTGCTGTTCGTGTTGAAGGTGTTGATAGAAAATCTTTCTTTGCAATTGCAGAATCACCAAATGGAATCGATAATTTCAAATTCTGGGATTTCCCAATTACTATTCCTGAGACAGATGAACCTGATACAAATGTTTACGATATGAGACTTGTCAAACATGAGGATGGATGGATTTATGGAATTTTCTGCACTGAAAGAAAAGACCCAAACTCGCCTCCAACTGATACTTCTGCAGCAGTGGCACAAGCTGGCATTGTTCGTACAAAAGATTTAATTAATTGGGAAAGATTACCGGACTTAAAAACAAAATCGCCTCAACAAAGAAATGTTGTTCTTCATCCTGAATTTGTAAACGGCAAATATGCATTTTACACACGTCCACAGGATGGATTTATTGAAACAGGAACCGGTGGCGGAATTGGCTGGGGCTTATCAGATTCAATTGAGAATGCTGTAATTGAAGAAGAAATAATTGTAGATGAAAAAATTTATCACACAATCAAAGAAGTAAAAAATGGATTGGGACCTGCTCCAATTAAAACGGATAAAGGATGGTTACAATTAGCTCATGGTGTAAGAAATACTGCTGCTGGATTAAGATATGTTCTATACATGTTTTTAACAGATTTAAATGAACCTTACAAAGTTATTGCTAAACCAGGAGGATATTTCCTGGCACCTGAGGGAGAAGAAAGAATTGGAGATGTATCTAATGTTGTTTTCAGCAATGGCTGGGTTGCAAAGAAAAACGGAGATGTTTTGATTTATTACGGCTCGTCTGATACACGAATGCATGTTGCAGTTTCTACAATAGATAAACTTTTAGATTATGTATTAAATACACCTGAAGATGGTCTGAGAAGTGCTGTTTGTGTTCAACAAAGAAATGAATTAATTAAGAAAAATCTTGAAGTAATGAAAAAACTTAAAATCAAAAAATAACTTTTCCCCTATCATGGTACCTCCTAAAAAAGACCGTGCTGCAAAAGTTTTTATTGTAGCAGCACGGTTTTTCTATATTCAGATTTAACTTATCGATTTCCAAAATGATTTTTTATTTCCCCTCCCTTATAAATTCTGGCTCTTCAAGTGTTAGAATTAAAGAAATCCTGTGAGTATCTGGTAATCTTTCTGATTCTGATTGTGTTATTCTTGCAAACGAATAATCAATTGTAAGTTTGGGAAGATTAATTCCTGCTCCAACCGTAAATTGTTTTACATCGCTGTAACCAGCACGAACAGAAAAAATATTTTTATAATTATATTCAAGACCTGAATGCAAATCGAAACTTACTGGACCTATATTGAAATTTGATGCTGACTTTCTGTTTTCAAATCTTAAATCTAAATCAAATACAGGGAGAATTGCTCCTCCCCAAATATTAAGCATGTATGCAGCTCCAACTTTAACAGTTGGAGTAATTAATTCATTTCTTCCAGTATCCCATGCAACCAATGTTGTTGTTATATCTTGAAAATTCAGACCGAGAAAAAGATTTTCATATGGTTTATATTGAGCGCCAATATCGAAACCAATTCCAGCAGCACTAAATTCTGCTATGTTTCTTTTTATAATCTTAACATTTGCACCCCACGAAAAATTTTCTGAATTACGTTTTGCAAATGTTAAGTAGAATGCCCAATCTGTATTGTTAAATTCAGTAATTTTTGAATAATCTGGTTTATCATCGTGAATATCTAATATTCCATCTCCATTAACATCATAAATTGCATTTCGTGTATCAGGAATTCCATCAATGCTCAAACGAATAATGCTTAATCCAAAACTCATATCTTTTCCATATGGAACAGCCACGGATGCATAATTATAATTAACAAGGCTCCCGAAATGTTCTTCGTGCATCAAACTAATTTGAGGATAATTGATTAATGATAGTCCAGCAGGATTCCAGTAACCACTTGTAACATCATTTACAATTGCTACTTGCGAGCCACCCAATGCAAGTGCTCTGGCACCAACACCAATCGACAAAAATTCTCCGCCGTATTTACCAATTACAGTTTGTGAGTATATCGAAATTGAATTCAGGAGAAAGAACAAAATGAAAATTATTTTTTTCATAATTGAATCCTTGAATTATGATTCAGTAAAATTATTCTGTTTCTTTCTCCCTAAATAATCATGGTTAATTTCAATGAAATAAAGAATAAATTCATTTAATAATATAGCATTTAATTCCAGCTATTTCTTTTCGGTTTGCTTAGCAACAGCATTTATAGCCGCATTAATTGCTTCTTCGTCACCAAGATAATAATGTTTAATTGGTTTCAGTTCATCGTCAAGTTCATAAACAAGCGGAATTCCTGTTGGAATATTTAATTCAACTATATCTTCATCAGAAATATTATCAAGATATTTTACAAGTGCACGAAGACTATTTCCATGTGCAGCAATTATAACTTTCTTACCACTTTTTATTGTTGGAGCAATTGTATCGTGCCAGTAAGGTAAAAATCTTTCGACAGTAAGTTTTAAACTTTCTGTTAAAGGTATATCTTTTTTATCTAAATCTTTGTAGCGCGGGTCTTTGCCCGGATATCTTTCATCATTTTCATCAAGTGGCGGAGGAGGAACATCATAACTTCTTCTCCAGAGTTTAACCTTTTCCATACCATATTTTTCTGCTGTCTCTGCTTTGTTCAAACCTTGAAGTGCTCCATAATGTCTTTCATTTAATCTCCAGGATTTAATAACAGGAATCCACATCAAATCCATCTCTTCAAGTGCTATATAAAGAGTTTTGATTGCTCTTTTTAATACTGAAGTAAATGCAATATCAAAAGTATAACCTTCCTGCTTTAATACCTTGCCTGCTTGATGTGCTTCCTCTACTCCTTTTTCTGAAAGGTCAACATCTGTCCATCCAGTAAAAAGATTTAGTTTGTTCCATTCACTTTCTCCATGTCGAAGCAATACTACTTTATGCATTTTTATCTCCATAGATTTGTTAAAAAATCAAAAGCAAATATATAAAAAATTCTATTCCCTGCTGTTTTTTTTGATTACTTATTGAATTATCTTTATAGTAAAATTAGAAATTGGATTATAAAATGAGCTCAACAAAAAGTTTAATTTATAATTTCTTTACAGATGATGACTTTCTAAGATTCTCAAAAAAAATTAAAGAAGCAGAAAAAAATACATCGGGAGAAATTCGTGTCTGCATAAAGGAATTTAGAAATTTCTTCGAAAGAAAAAAAGAATTGCGTCAACTCGCAGAAAAAGAATTTTACAAATTAAATATGCACAATACCAGAGATAAAACTGGAATTTTAATTTATCTTCTTCTTGGTGAAAGAAAATTTTACATTTTAGCTGATGAAGGAATTAATTCAAAAGTTGAACATAATACATGGGATAAACTTCGTGATGAAATACAATTAAAATTTATTGATGGAAAATTTTCGGAAGGAATCATTTATTGTATAGAACAGGTTGGAAAAATTCTAAGCAAACATTTTCCCATAAAACCTGATGATACAAATGAACTTTCGAACAAAATCATAATAAGTTGACCATTAACTTATTGAATTTTTCAAGCTGCATTTATGTTTTAGATTGTAGAAATTTTAAAAAATCACTTCAATGAAGATTTCAAGAAAAAAATTTATACAACAAATATCATTAATCTTAAGTGGTTCATTTGTATTTTCTCATTTTACAAGTTCAAAAACAAAAGCCAGTCCATACTTAAAACTAAATTATAAACCAGAGCCTTCCTCGTGGAACAACGACTCTATAACTCTTTCCTGGATTGGGCATTCGACAGTATTAATAAATTTTTTTGGCAAATGGATTTTAACAGACCCCGTGCTGTTCGAACGAGTAGGAATTTATATCTTGGGTACAAGTTATGGCCCTTCGAGAATAACTCCTCCAGCATTAAATGTAGATGAGATACCTAAACCAGATATAATTTTACTTTCACATGCACATATGGACCACATGGACTATCCAACATTAAAATACATTGCAAAAAAATTTCCACATAATATTGATGTAATTACTGCATATCTTACAAAAGATGTTATTGAAGATTTACCATGGCACTCAATAAACGTACTTGACTGGAACGACGAGATTAATTTGCATGGAATTCGTTTTAAAGCACTTGAAGTAAAACATTTTGGCTGGAGATTTCCATGGGAAAAAGACCGCTCAAGAGGATTTTTTAAAGACGGCAGAAGTTATAATGCTTACATAATAGAATATCGCGGGAAAAAAATTTTATTTGGCGGAGATACAGCATATACCACAAAACTAAATAAGGTTAAAGAAGAAAATATTGATATTGCAATAATGCCTATCGGCGCTTATCACCCCTGGCGCAGAAATCACTGCAATCCAGAAGAAGCTCTAAAAATGGCAGCTGATATGAATGCTAAATATTTTATACCTATTCACACAAAAACATTTAAACAAGGAATGGAACCAATTAATGAACCAATAGAGTGGCTTAAAAATTCAGCTCCAAATTATCCCTTAATAATTGGACTGGATGAAATTGGAAAAACATTTCAACTTTTAAGCTGATTTATTTTCATTAACCGAATTATCTTCACAAGAACTCTCCTTAAAATAACACTGATAATTTCAAAAAATAATTTTAACTTAACATTAAAGAATAAACTAAAAGGGTAGCCATGAAAAATATTTTCCATTATTATCTCGCATTAAGTTTTTTATTAATATTCTGCAGTTGTAAATCAGGTGCAACAGAACCAGATGATAAAGATTCAACTTCAATCCCTGGATGGGAATTGGTCTGGTCTGATGAATTTAATTATGAAGGTTATCCAAATCCACAAAAATGGGGATATGATATTGGAGACAGCGGCTGGGGTAACAACGAAAAACAATATTATTCTGCAAGACTTGAAAATGCAAGAGTAGAAAATGGAAAATTAATTATTGAGGCGCGCAGAGATAACTGGAACGGAAAAGAATATACATCTGCAAGAATTGTAACAAGAGGTAAAGGAGACTGGACATATGGCCGTTTTGAAATTCGTGCTAAACTTCCAAAAGGACGAGGAACCTGGCCTGCAATCTGGATGCTTCCAACTGTGTGGAATCTTGGAAACGGAAGCTGGCCTGATAACGGCGAAATAGATATTATGGAACATGTGGGTTATGATCCAGGGGTTATTCATGGTTCAATTCATTGTAATAAATATTACTGGAGAATCGGAACCCAAAAAACTGCAACCATAAAAATTCCTGATTGCTCTGATGCATTTCACAATTATGTTCTTGAATGGAATAATGAAGAAATAAAAATTTTTGTTGATGATAAACAATATTTTATTTTCAAAAATGAAGGTAAGGGCTGGGAATATTGGCCATTCTTTAAAGATTTTCATTTGATATTAAATATTGCAATTGGTGGCGATTGGGGTGGTGCTCAAGGAATTGATAATTCAATATTTCCTCAAAAAATGGAAGTTGAATATGTAAGAGTCTATAAAAAAATTGAATAAAGCTTATGAACATTATTAAAAATATTTTCATAAACTTATTAATTATTACTTCAATAGTCTTTTCTCAGGTCAAACTTACTTCTTCTAATCTGCCAATAATTGTTATTGATACTGAGGGGAAAAACATTGTTGATGAACCCAAAATTGATGCTCACATGGGAATCATCGATAACGGAGAAGGAAAACTTAACTATATAACCGACCCTTTCAATGGTTATAATGGAAGAATTGGTATTGAAATCAGAGGTCAAAGTTCACAGCAATTTGACAAAAAACAATATGCGATTGAAACACGCGATACACTTGGAAATGATATTGATGTTTCACTACTTGGTTTACCAAAAGAAAGTGACTGGGTATTAAATGCTTCTTACATAGATAAATCTCTTTTAAGAAATGTTTTAGCATTCAAGATTTTCAACGATATGGGAAGGTATGCATCACGAACTAAATTTTGTGAACTAATTATTAATGGAGAATATCGAGGAATTTACATACTTCAAGAAAAAATTAAGAGGGATAAAAACAGAGTAAATATTTCAAAACTTGAAACCGCAGATACCGGGGGAGATATAATCACAGGAGGATATATTATCAAAATAGACAAAGTTGATTTTGGTGATAAAACATGGACTTCACCTTATCCGCCTTTTCAAGGATCAACTCAAAAAATAGTTTATGTTTATTATTACCCTGATGCAGAGGAGATTAATTCTGTTCAAGCCGAATACATCAAAAATTATGTTACTAACTTCGAAAAAGTAATGAATGCATCTAATTACAATGATCCATTTTATGGTTACTTAAATTACATTGATTTAGATTCATTCGTAGATATGTTTTTAATCTTTGAATTATCAAAAAATGTTGATTCATATAGATTGAGTACTTTTTTCTACAAAGATAGAAATAAAAAACTTTGTGCAGGTCCAATCTGGGATTTTGATTTATCATTTGGTTTGCCTGATTATTATGATGGCTGGTTAACTGATGGATGGCAATATAAAGTTCCTCTTTTTAACGACTACTGGCAAAATCCTTTCTGGGTTTCTAAGCTTTATAATGACCCAATCTTCAAAAATAAATTTGCCAAAAGATGGAACGAACTTAAAAACAACATCCTAAGTTTTGAAACAATCTCAAAATTTATAGATGATTGTGTCAATAAAATTTCTGATGCAAAAACAAGAAACTTTGAAAAATGGAATCAGTGTTTTGATGGCAAAACTTACATCTGGCCAAATAAAAATAAATTCACATCTTATAATACTGAAATTAATTATCTCAAAAACTGGATAAAGCAAAGATTGGATTGGCTGGATAAAAATATTCCCGCCGAATATTCAAATATTGATTGGATTGAAAAAAATGATAAGCTCTATATTAGATATGATGGAAATCTTACAGAAAATATTTTCTATCTAAATGACTTCATAAATTCAGTTCACAATATTGATTCTGTAACATTCGTAGCTAACAATTCCAATATAAAAATAAAATTATTAGATGATAAAATATTTGCTTATGTCAATAGTTCAGAAGAATTTACTGTTTATGGCCTGGGCTGGAAAAATAATCAGGTTGTTTCAATATCCCCTAAATATGTTTTTAGTTCTTTATCAAGTTATGCAAAAGATGAATTTCAAAAAGAGAATGAATTTGTTCTTTATCAGAATTATCCCAACCCCTTCAATCCAGAAACAATAATTAGTTTTCAGTTAAAATTTAATTCCTGGGTTAAGTTAAATGTTTATGATGTTCTTGGTAATAAAGTAGCAACATTGATAAATGAAGAAAAGTCCGCAGGAAAGCACTATGTAAAGTTTAATGGAAAAAATTTAGCAAGCGGTATTTATGTATATAAACTTATTAGTCCACATGTAAGCTTAAGCAAAAAGATGATGTTGATGAAATAAAAGAGTATCCAAAACAAAATTATGACCGTAAAAGAAATAATACTTGAATTAAAAAAACATGGCTGCAAGAAAAATTGCGAAGGTATGGCTCGTTTTGGAATTAATACCGAAAAAGCTTTTGGAGTAAATATTCCTGTCATTCGAAGAATTGCAAAGAAAATTGGAAAGGACCACTATCTTGCCTTAAAACTATGGGATACCGAATATCATGAAGCAAGAATATTAGCCTCTATGATTGAAAAACCTGAATTAGTCACAAAATCTCAAATGGATAAATGGGCAAAAGATTTTAACTCTTGGGATTTATGCGACCAAACCTGCATGAATCTTTTCTGCAGAACTCAATTTGCAAACGAAAAAATTTTTAAGTGGTCAAAAAGTAGAAATGAATTTCTTAAACGAGCTGCTTTTACTTTAATTGCATGTCTTGCAGTTTATGAAAAAAATCTCGAAGATTCAGAGTTTATTAAATATTTTGATATAATTAAAACTCACTCTACCGATGAACGCAACTATGTTAAAAAAGCTGTTAACTGGTCATTAAGGCAAATTGGAAAACGAAACCAGACTCTTAGAAAAGAAGCACTAAAGTTATCACAGGAAATACTGATACTTAATTCTAAAAGTGCAAAATGGATTGCCAAAGATGCAATAAGAGAATTAAATAATTTTTAATTGCAGATTATTTATTGAGAAGTTTCCTCTGCGAACTTATAATTTCAAAGCAATAATGTTCTTTTTGAATTGACCAGCACAGCAAAAACAAAATAAAACAATAGACCAAACACAAAAGCTACTGTAAAACCAGTTAACATTGACAATGAATAAGCAGCTACCGAACCAAGAACTGAAGTTACAGCATTAATTCCATACATCCATGGAATATATTTATCAAGATTATTTTTTTTCAATAAACTGATAAGACTCGGGAAAAGAAAACCGAGTAAAACACCAAGTGGCAGGATTAACAATATCATCATAGTTATAACAAAATATTGATTAAACAATAATAAGTATCTAAATAAGTATTGACCGAAAAAGAAAACAACAAAACCGTATAGAATAATCAACGCACAAATAATTTTCAGTCTTTGATAATTTTCTATTTCGAAAATTTTTTCTCTAAATCTGCTCCCTAATCCCATTCCGGTTAACACTGCAAATAATAATATTGAAAGTGATATAGTTGGAGAACCTACATACAAAATTAACTTTTGAAACAAAGAAATTTCTATAATCATGAATCCAATTCCTATCAAAGCAAACAACAATAAAATTTTTCTAAGTCTTCTTATTTTTATAAAATTTTTTTCACGCTTGAAAGATGAATAAGCAGCAAAAAACAGGGCAATGTTTATAGCAAGAATACTAATTAAAACCCATTTAATTTCATCTGGCAACAACTTTGATATTTTGTAAAAAAATGGTCTGTCATCTACAACAGGATTGATATCAAAGGGATGATTATTAATAAAATTTTTCAAATCAATATTATTATTTGAAAGATTTATTAAAAACTCATTAATAAAAGAATTATTAACATTCACATTTTCATCATAAGGTAAAAATGTAATTTGCGGAAAATTCTTAGGAAAGTTTTTCAATTTATTTTTTAAATCATTAATCTCATTAATTGTAAATGGTAATTTTTTTATCACAACAGTTGGGGCATATTCATCTTCCAGAACAATAATATGTTTGACGGCATCAATATTTGATATTCCAATTCTTTCAAACGTTTTGACTGCAGTTACTATTAATCTTAGCAGTTCCCATTTATTATGTAATGTTAAAATTAACATTCCTTCATTTGTCATAATATTCATGTAATCATATAATGCTTCTGATGTTAACAAATAGTTTTCACTCATTGCCAGCGCATCAATATTTTGAAGCTGTTCGGTTGAAGGTAGTGCCATTAAAATTATATCAAATTTTTTATTTGATTGTTTTACGTAATGTCTTCCTTCCTTTACAATTATTTCAACATTTGAAAAATTATTGTAGATACCACCATTAAATTTACTATGACTTTTTACTATGTCAACAAAATCTGGATTGATTTCAACTCCTATTATCTTGCGAATACCAGAAAGTAAGCTTATTAATACTTCTTTTCCTCCTCCGGGACCAATTATCAATATTGAATCTTTCTGATTCTCATTTAAAAACAAAAATGGAATTGTAGTTGAATGACTAAATAAAAGTCTTAGCAAAGTTCTGTCTGGATTTTTAGTATCCCCATTAAAGCGATACATTTGTGTTCCAGCTGCCCCATCAATAAATAATTGTCTTACAATATCCTGATGACTATATTGAACCAAATCTGCTCTTCCAAAAATACTCCATCGGCTATCAATGATATTTGCTTTAACATTTAAATCAGGGTACACATAATAAAAATCTTTTTCGGGGAAATTACCTATTGGCACTTTACCTAAAAATTCATTCTTCCCATTTACAAATAATATCAACAAAGCTACAAATGGAATTAACTCTATTTTCTTTGTGCTTTTGTTATATTTGAATAAAAGTGACAACAATAACATTAACAGTGAAAGAAATAAAACACTGTTTGTAGCACCAAAAAATTTTATAAGAAAAATAGGGATAAAAGCCCCAAAGGCAGCACCTATTAAATCTGCAGCATATAGTCTGGAGATGATTTCAGAGTAGTATTCGAAAAAGACAGAATATAAAATTCCTGCAAAGAAAAATGGAATAATTAACAGTACGAAAAAAACAAAATGATTTGTAATTGAAAATAAGATCACTAAAATAATAAAGCCTGCTAATGAGAATGTGTAATAAAGTAATATTCTAAAAACTATTTCATTAAGATTGTCTTTTTCTTTAATCTTAATTTTATAAAAAGAATAAATTCCCCCGCATCCTAAACCAAGAATGGCAAAAGATAATATTATAAATGCATAATTATAAACAAAAATTACCGAAGAAATTCTTGTAGATATTATTTCAAAAGATACAATTGTTAAAGATAATATGAATAAAGAAAGATAGACTAATTTATAATTATGACTATTAATTGCCTGCAATATATTCCCTGTTATAT
>JARYLX010000051.1 GCA_029907415.1 Melioribacter sp. | reverse complement strand
AATCGTTGGCGGCGGACCTACAGGAGTTGAATTAGCAGGTGCAATTGCAGAAATTGCTAAGAAAACTATGTTGAAAGATTTTCGCAATATTGATCCATCAAAAACAAAAATTTTTTTAATCGAAGCTTCGGATAAAATTCTTCCTGCTTTTGATTCTTCTCTAAGTGAAAAAGCAAAACAATCATTAACTAAATTAGGTGTGAATATTCTTCTAAATTCAAAAGTAACTGAGATTAACAAAGATGGTGTTAAAATTAATGGTAAGTTTATTGAAACTTACAATGTAATCTGGGCAGCAGGCAATTCCATCCCTTCTTTAATACAATCCTTGAATGTAGAAGTAGATAAAATTGGCAGAGCAATAGTGCAAAAAGATTGTTCATTGAAAAATCATCCTGAAGTTTTTGTTATTGGTGATGCTGCTTTATTCATTGAAAATAATAAACCATTACCTGCCATTGCTCCTGTTGCAATTCAACAAGGTAAATATGTCGCAAATATCATTAAGAAAAATATTACACCTGAAAATAGAGAACCTTTCAAATATTTTGATAAGGGAATAATGGCTACAATTGGCAAAGCAAAAGCTGTTGCTCAAATCTCGGAATTAAAATTTAGTGGCTTGTTTGCATGGATTATCTGGAGCCTTGTTCATATCCTTTATTTAATTAGTTTTAGAAATCGCTATAGTGTAATGGCAGAATGGATTTGGCTTTATATTACAAATAGAAATGGTATAAGATTAATTACACATAAATTAAATGAGAAAAAATAGAATGAAGAATTTAGAATTAAGAATAAAGAATTAAGAATAAACATTTGTTTAAGTAATACTTACCAATTTTTATAATTATGTAATTTTGTAATTAATTATTGAATCGCAAAGTCCGCGAAGAAAAATGTTAAGTCTGCAAAGATTTTAATAACTCAAAAATTTTATAATAATTTGTTAATGCTTTCTGGAAGTTATTAAGATAATTAAATATTCAGTTCTTGGGGTCCTTTGCGTTTAATTTTTCTTGTAAAGTTAGCAAAGAAAAATAGTACAACTGCAAGAATTATAAATTCTATAAAATATTTGTAATGTGTTGAACTGTCCTTATCAAATTAATTTGATATCATTCAAAAATGGTAATTTTGTTCTTACTTCATTTACTCTGTTTAAATCAATATCACATGTTAAAATTTTTTCTTCATTTTCATTAATTATAATTTCATTTCCCATTGGGTCAAATACAGCACTAAAACCAATGTATTTACAAAATGGGTCCTCACCAATTCTATTTACGCCAATCATAAAACATTGATTTTCAATTGCTCTTGCTTTGAGTAAACATTTCCAATGTTCTATTCTGTCAACAGGCCAATTAGCTATGTTGATTAAAATTTCTGCTCTATTTTTTGCATATAACCTAAAAAGTTCGGGGAAACGTAAATCGTAACAAATGCTTAATCCAATTTTTATCTGGTCAATTTTAGTGATTACAGGTTCATTACCTTCTTTATAATATTTATTTTCTTTTGTATAACTGAAAGGATGAATTTTTCTGTAGTATGCAGTTATCAATCCTTCTTGGCTAATATGAATGAGTGAATTAAATGTATTGTTGCCGTTTCTTTCAATTATACCAAAGAAAATATTTGTTTTAAGTTTAGCAGCTAACGATAAAAAATATTTCATTCCAATTCCGTCAATTTCTTCAGCGTGAATATTATTATTCATTGTAAAACCAGTAAGTGTCATTTCCGGAAAAATTAACATATCAACTTTTTCGGATAAGTCATTTAACAATCTTTGAATTTTTTGAATGCTTGCTTCTTTGTTTTCCCATACAGGAGAAAACTGTACTAATCCTATTTTCATAATTTACTTTTTATTTGTGATTAAAAATTTTTTGTAACGATATTGCAAATTACTCAATTCTCATTTTAATGATAACAATTCTCTAAAAAAATCTGTGTTTTTTATTATTAATTTTTAATTTGATGTTCAAAAAATATTATTCTGAGAAAAATTATGCTCAATTATATCTGGTTTGCTATTTTGGCTCTTGGAATTAGTACTGCACTAACTTTAGATATAATTGACATATCAACAAACAAATATAACAATGGTCAACCATTAAATGTAATTTGTCAATTTGATAATAAAGATATTGAAGAAAAAAAATCATTTAACTCTACACTTTACATCAGTTCAAAAGTTTTTAATGATTTTTACAAGACAACCATCAAGAATGATATTAATCAAAATATCAAATTAACTAAAACTAAAAATCGTAATACCTTCTTAATTTATTTTACACTTGAAAAAAATTCCCCCGAAATATGGAATACAATTGCAAAATCTTCTGGAAAAGAAGACGACATAACAGGCAAATTAATATTGCAAGGTAAAATAGATTCACTTAATTATTCAGCTTCTATGTATTTAGAAAAAGTATCTTTTGTAAAGATGAAAGAGGTTACAAATGCTTTGATTGAATATGCATCTACTGCTGTTAAAATTGCATTGGGATTAATTGGAATTATGGCATTCTGGCTTGGTATTATGAAAATTGCTGAAGAATCAGGAGTTATAAAAATCATAGCAAATGCTTTTCGTCCATTAACAAAATTCTTATTCCCCGATGTCCCACAAAATCATCCTGCTATTGCATCAATGATTATGAATATTTCAGCTAATATGCTTGGACTTGGAAATGCTGCAACTCCTTTTGGCTTAAAAGCAATGGAAGAACTTGACAAACTAAATCCGAATAAAGGTACTGCTACTAATGCAATGTGTACCTTTCTTGCAATTAATACTGCTGGATTAACATTAATTCCAGCGACTGCCATTGCTGTTCGTGCTGCAGCGGGCAGCAGTAATCCAGCGATAATTATTGGGACATCTTTTTTTGGAGCTTTATGTGCAACTATTATGGGAATTATTGCAGCTAAGACTTTAGAAAAATTCCCTCTTGGAATTAATCAATTTAATTCATCAATTAAAAGAAACATAAAATCATTTATCATAATTTTTTCAATAATAATTGGGTTGATTTTACTTTTCTTATTAATAAAGAATCATCTGAAAGAAATTGATGTTGGTGTTATAAAAAATTTCATAGAAATTTTATCTGCTTTAGCTATCCCTCTGATAATTATAATTTTTGTAATCTATGGATTGATAAAAAAAATAAAGTTATACGAAATTTTTGTAGAGGGTGCTAAAGAAGGGTTTAACATAGCTGTAAAGATTATTCCTTATCTTGTTGCAATGTTAATTGCAATCGGCATTTTTAGAGCCGGCGGAGCAATGGAATTTTTAATTGTTATTTTGTCACCATTAACCAATTTGATTGGATTTCCTGCGGAAGCATTGCCAATGGCACTAATGAGACCTCTTTCAGGAAGCGGTTCACTTGGAATAATGTCTGAAATTATTTCAGTTCATGGACCTGATTCTTTCATCGGGATTTTGGTTTCTACAATTATGGGTAGCACAGAAACTACATTTTATGTCCTTGCTCTTTATTTTGGTTCAATTAACATTCGTAAAACAAGACATGCAGTAGCTGCGGGTGTAATTGCAGATATAGCTGGCATCCTTGGCGCATTTTTTATAGTTAAATTAATTTTTGGATAAAATATGAAAAAGAAAATTTTTATAACTCAAAAACTTGTGGGCAATATCGAGTCCTTTCTAGAAAAACATGGTTTTATTGTAGAAACTTTTGAGAAAGATAGAATAATTACAAAAAATGAATTGATAAAAAGAGCATCGGATACAGATGCTTTAATTTGTTTACTAAGCAATAAAATTGATAGAGAAGTAATTGATAATCTTAAAAAGTGTAAAATAATTGCCAATTATGCTGTCGGTTATAATAATATTGATGTTGAATATGCAAAATCAAAAAATATAGTTGTAACTAACACACCTGAAGTTTTAACAGATGCAACTGCCGATATTGCTGTAGCATTAATACTTGCCTGTGCAAGAAGATTCCACGAAGGAAATAAAATGATGCGGCAAGGAAAATTTAAAGGCTGGAAACCATCATTATTACTTGGTTATGATATTAAAGATAAAACAATTGGAATAATTGGAGCAGGAAGAATTGGATCAGAAGCAGCGATTCGAATGAAAGCTTTCAAAACAAAAATTATTTATTACAGCCGGTCAAGAAATTATAAACTTGAAAAGAAAACCAATGCAAAGAGAGTTAGTTTGAATTATTTATTAAAAAATGCTGATATAATTTCAATTCATGTCCCGCTTACGGAAAAAACTTATCACATGTTAAATAAAGAAAATCTTTCTTTACTTAAAGAGAGTGCAATTGTAGTTAATACCTCAAGGGGAGAAGTAGTTGAAGAAAAATTTTTAATCGAATTATTGAAAAAGAACAAAATATTTGCAGCCGGCTTTGATGTATATGAAAATGAACCGAATGTCAATCCAGAACTTTTGAAACTAAATAATGTATTTTTATTGCCTCACATTGGAAGTGCTACTTTTGAAACTCGAACAAAAATGGCTTTGCTTGCTGCTCAAAATGTAGCAGAAGTTTTAAAAGGGAATAAACCATTGACGCCAGTTTAATTAAAAAAATAATTGTTTGTAGAAACAGATATTAATAAGTATTTTTCGTTCAAATAAAAAGTAAACAGTGAACAGAAATCTATTAACTAATTTTCATAAAAAATGAGAATAGGAATACCTAAAGAAATAACAAGAGAAGAAAAGAGGGTTGCAGTTGCACCTGCTGGAGTTAATACACTTGTAAAGGCAGGTCATACTGTTTTTATTGAAACAGGAGCAGGACTTGAAAGTCATTTTACAGATGATGAATATCGTGCTGTTGGAGCTAACATTGTATACAATGCAGAAGAAGTGTATCGTCGCTCAGAAATGATTGTTAAAGTAGCTCCCTTGACTGAAGATGAAGTCGATTTACTTCAAGAAGAGCAAATCATCTTTTCATTTCTTTATCTTGCTGTAGGCAAAAAAATTATTTTAGAAAAATTACTTGCTAAAAAAATAACAGCAATTGCATACGAACTAATTGAAAAAGATGAACAACTGCCTGTTCTGCAGTCAATGAGTGAGATTGCAGGACAATTAGCTATTTCTGTTGGAGAAAGATTTCTTGGAAGTGATTCACAATATGGAAGAGGAATTTTAATGGGAGGAATTGCAGGGGTAGCTCCTGCTGCAGTAGTAATTATTGGAGCTGGTGTTGTGGGTTTTAATGCAGCTAGAAGTGCTTATTCACGCGGCGCACATGTAATTGTTCTTGATAAAGATTTAAGAAAACTAAAAAGAATTAATGACTTGATTTCAAAAAGTATTACAACTGTTGCAGCAAATCAATATACAATTGCCAGAGGTGTTAAATTTGCTGACCTTTTGATTGGTGCAATTCAAATAAAAGCTGGAAAAACACCTCATATTGTAACAGAAGATATGGTTAAATCGATGAAAAAAGGAGCAGTAATTGTTGATGTTTCTATAGACCAGGGAGGCTGCATAGAAACAAGCAGACCAACGACTCTTTCAGATCCAATTTTTATAATGCATGATGTAATTCATTACTGTGTTCCCAATATGCCAGCATTGGTCTCACGAACTGCAAGTTATGGCTTAACAAATGCTTCAATTGATTATATTGGAGAAATTGCTGATAATGGATTATCAAGAGCATTGTTGAGTGATGCCGGTTTATCTAAAGGTGTTTGTACTTATAATGGCTATTGTACGAATGAAAGTATTGCAGAAGCTTTTAATCTTGAATACAGACGTCTTCATGTTTTCCCGACCAATTAATTTGCTTAAAATTAATTTGGAATTAGTATGACAATAGAAAAAATAAAAATTGATAAACCTGTTAATGCAGCATGGGTTAAAAAATATAATTCAAAAGTTACAACTGCTGAAGAAGCTGTTAAATATGTCAAAAGCGGTGATAAAATTATTATTCAACCAGGCTGTGCTGCCCCTCTTGAATTGATAAATGCACTTGTAGAAAGGAAAGATGAACTTTATGATGTTGAAATTTACCATATACTTGTTGTAGGAGATTTACCATACACAAAACCTGGAATGGAAAAACATTTTAAGCACAAAGCATTTTTTATTGGAGCAAATGCACGTCATGCAATCAATGAAGGAAGAGCAGAATTTATTCCAATATTTTTATCAGAAGTTACGTTGTTATTTAAGAGAGGAGTTATTCAGGCAGATGTTGCATTAATTCATGTTTCGCCGCCAGATGAACATGGATTCTGCAGTTTTGGAATCGATGTGGGAAATATTAAAACTCCGGCTGAAAAAGCTAAATGTGTTATAGCTCAGGTTAATAAACAAATGCCTCGTGGCTTAGGAAATAGTTTTATTCATGTTAATAAAATTGATTATATAGTTGAAGTTGACCAACCTTTGCAGGAACTTCCTCAAGTTGATCCTGATGCAACACCAGAAATGCTTGATATATTTGATAAAATTGGCAAAAATGTTGCAAGTTTAATTGAGGATGGTTCTACTCTGCAGATGGGAATAGGTGCAATTCCTGATGCAGTTTTGCGTTATATGCATGATAAAAATGATTTGGGTGTCCATACAGAAATGTTTTCTGATGGATTAATTGATTTAATTGAGGAAGGTGTTGTAAATGGAGAGAAAAAAACTTTGCATCCAGGTAAAGTTGTGGCTGGTTTTGTTTTAGGTACAAAAAAATTATACGATTACATTGATAACAATCCTGTGTTTGAATTTCATCCTCAAGAATATGTTAATGACCCATTCCTGATTGCACAAAATAATAAAATGGTGGCTATCAATTCTGCTATTGAAATTGATTTAACCGGTCAGGTTTGTGCAGACAGTATAGGCACTAAATTTTTTAGCGGTATTGGTGGACAGGTTGATTTCATACGAGGTGCATCTCGTTCCGAAGGTGGTAAACCAATTATTGCACTTCCTTCTGCAACAAAAGATTTAAAATATTCCAAGATTGTTCCTATCTTAAAACCTGGAGCAGGTGTTGTAACAACACGCGGTGATGTGCATTATGTTGTAACTGAATATGGGATTGCAAATTTATTTGGTAAAAGTATTCAGGAAAGAGCACGAGCGCTTATTAATATTGCACACCCAGCTTTTCGAGATGAATTAACTGAATTTGCTAAGAAAACTTATCATATCTAATTATGGTTGCTGTAATTGGTGATATTCATGGCTGCTATTATACCTTGGTAGAACTCTATAATAAAATTATAGAGCTCTATCCCGAAGTTCCAATCTATACAGTAGGTGATTTAGTCGATAGAGGCAACTACAGTTATGAAGTTATAAAATTTGTAAAAGAAAAAAATATAATTCTAACACCAGGCAATCATGATTATATGTTTTATCATTTTTTTAAAGAACCTTCCAGTATTTTTGCACGCTCATGGTTTTTTAATGGAAATGAAACTACTTTGCTTTCGTATGAAAATCATGAAAAAGAAATGTTTGAACATATTGAATTCATTAAATCAGCTCCTCTTTTTCATAATCTTGATGATTGTTTTATTTCTCATGCAGGTATTTCAGTTCATTACGAAAAATATTTGCCTCCAGATTTTAGGGATAATCTAAATTTATTAGCTCCATTAATTGAAAATGATATTTCGAGTGATAGAGGTATTATGTGGACTCGTGACCCATTATTAAATCTTGGTAAACTTCAAATTGTTGGACATACAAAACAACCAGATATAACTTATGTAGAAGATTCAAATGCTCTTTATATTGATACTGGTGCATGTGTGGGTAATAAATTAAGTGCCGTCATAATCGATAAAAATTCAATTATAGATACTATACAAATTAAAACGCATTTGAATGATATAATTTAATTTGTAAGATTAGATAATCGAAAAAAGCCAAATCCAAAAGCTGCAATCATTTTTTAGATGCACAAAAAATTTTAATAAATCAGAAAGACATAATATTTATTTTGAAGAGAATGACAATTTTGATAATTGATATTTCCTGAATTTTTTTATTAAATTTGAGTCCAATAATTCAAGGAGGATTTATAACTTTCTTTCTACCATTATTGTAAATAATTAGAAGGTTCTGCTATCTCTTCCGCAAATAAAAATATTTTAAGTTTCTGGATAAAAGTTTTATTCATCCCGATATTTCTATTCAGTGTAATAGTCTTTTTTGGATTTACCAGTCAATCCAGACAAAAAACCGATTTAATTTTATTTGATGCTTGCTTCAATTTTGTTAGTTCTTCAAATCCTGAATTTGATAAGCCTTCAAAACCACAAAAAGAACTTTTTAATCAATATCTTGCATATCTTAATTCACAGCTGATTATACCGGATACAACAGATAATAAAGAAAAACCCTTACTTGGAAAAGATACTGTTCATGTAAAAATGTCAAGATCAGATTCGATTAAGTTTAAGGCTAAGCAGGATTCAATTAAAAGAATTGATTCACTTGCAGCAGATTCAACTGCAAGGTTAAAATATTTTCGTGCATTTAGAGAAGACTATTATGTTGTTCCATTCAGACCTAAAAGACAATCTCCATTTTTTGTTTATCCATCAACTGCCACTTTAAATCGAATTGTGCAACTTGATTCAACGGGTACTAAAGTAATTATTAAAGAGAAAATTGGCGGGCAGGAAGCAAAAATATTTCTTGAAATGCCACTCGAAGAGTATATTAAATTACGTCTCGAAGCAATTACAAGAGATAACTGGGAACAGCTTGGTTATCAATACAAATTAAAAGATACAAAAAAAGATTTGAGTCAATTAATAACAGACATTACTAATATTGAAATTCCGCTTCCAAGTAAATCCTTGTTCAGTATTTTTGGTCCACCAAAAATAAATATAAAAATAGCTGGTGCAGTTGATATTCATGGTGCTTGGCGTAATGAAACAACAGAAGGTATCACAACCTCTGCACTTGGAAATACAAGAAATGAACCCGATTTTAAACAGCAGGTGCAAATTAATCTTAATGGTACAATTGGAGATAAACTTAATCTTTCAGCAGACTGGAATACAGAAAGGACATTTCAATATGAAAATCAATTAAAGATAAAATACACAGGTTATGAAGATGAAATAATTCAAAGTATAGAAGCAGGGAATGTTTCTTTGCAATCTTCTCCACTTGTTGGTGGCAGCGAAGCATTATTCGGAATTAAAGCTCAAATGCAAATGGGTCCATTTAAGTTGACTGCTTTAGCTTCTCAAAAGAAAGGCGAGGTTCAGGAAGTTTCTGTAACAGGTGGAGCAAAAACTCAACAGTTCCAAATTCATGCTTATGATTATTCACCTAATCATTTTTTTATAAATGATGTTTATGCTGACCCAAGACTTAATGTGTTTAATGATTATTACGGAAATTCAATCCCAATTGTTCACGATTCAATTCGAGTGAAAGATATTGAAGTTTGGAAAACTATTACGGGCCTTGTAAACCCAAATGAACGTAAAGGAAATGCTTATATAGATTTGCCAAGAAGAACAAAAAATCAACGTTATGACAATCTAAGGAATACAAACGAACAGACTGTTCCAGGTGTTAAAGAGATTGATAGACGCTGGATTATGCTTCAGCAGGATGTTGATTATGTAATTCATAAGGAAACTGGTTTTATAAGTTTTAAAACACAAATTCAAGATCAAGATGCAATTGCAGTAGCATATAGAATTGAAGGTCCTACTTCTTCGCCGGATGATGATATTTATTATGGTGAATTTATTCAAGATGTTGCTGCAGATTCAAGTGCAAGAATTGTATTGAAACTTGTCAAACCTCCAAATCTTCAACCTCAATTCAAAAAAGCATGGAAACTTCAGCTTAGAAATATTTATCCGATTGGTGGAAGAGATGTAAAAGAAGAAGGATTTACACTTGATATTAAATATCAATTTGAAGGTGGTGAACCTCAAAGTGATTATAATGGAATAAAATTAATTCAAGCTTTTGGTCTGGATAAAACAGATAAAAGTGGAACTGGAGGCCCAGATGGTGCATTCGATTTCTTTCCTGGTAGAACAATTTTTCCTCAAACAGGTGAAATTGTTTTTCCTGTGCTTGAACCATTTGGCAAAAATTTCCCTACGGGTTCAAACGGTTTGCCTGATACATTAAGATATCAAGCTGTTTACGACACAACTGTAACTTTTGCAAAACAAGACCGTGCGAAAGATAAATTTTTAATTACAGGTGAATATTCTGCTGCAGTTACTTCTTCTTACAGTATTGGTTTTAATGTTGTAGAAAATTCTGTCAAAGTAATTTTGAACGGAAATCAACTTCGCGAAGGAGTTGATTATACTGTAGATTATAATATTGGTCAGGTTATTATTCGAAAACCAGAGGCACTTGTTCCAGGTGCTGATTTAAGAATTACTTATGAACAAAATGATTTATTTCAGCTTGCATCTAAAACTTTGGTAGGATTAAGAGGTCTTTATGAATTTAACCGCGAAACTACACTCGGATTTTCATTCTTTAATTTGAATCAGCAAACACTTAGCGACAAAGTTCGAATTGGCGAAGAACCTTTGAATAATTCAATGTTTGGAATTGATTTTAAATCAAATATGAATTTGCCATTCATAACAAAAGCTCTTGATAAAGTAATTTCAACAAGTGCAGCTTCAACTTTTAATATTAATGCTGAATATGCTTACATGAGTCCAGACCCAAATACCAAGAAAAGTACAATCGAAAGTGATGAAGGAAAAAGCATTGCTTATATTGACGATTTTGAAGGTGCAAAAAGAACTATTCCACTTGGTATGCAATATGGTTCATGGAAAGATATAAGTGTGCCAGATGATATCCCTTATCTTGAAGGAATGAGTGAACTGCAAAAAATGAATTACAAAGCAAAAGCTTATTGGTTTAATAGACTTCCTTCTGATGTTACAATTAGAGATCTTTATGGTGACAGAAAACAAGCTCCACCTGATCAAAATCTGATTACAGCATTAGACCTTGTCTATTTGCCTGATAAACCAGGTTATTATAACTGGTACCCAGATTTGAGCGATACACGCAAAAACTGGGCTGGTATAATGAAAGTACTTTCTTCTACAGCAAATAATCTTGTTGAAGAAAATATTCAATTCATAGAATTCTGGATGAAAATAGAGAACGCACCACCTGATTTGAAATTAAATATTGATTTAGGACAAATTAGTGAAGATGTGATTCCAAATGGCAGACTTGATACTGAAGACAAAAATTTTAACGACCTTGTTGACCAAGGTGAAGATACTGGAATGGATGGATTAAAAGATAGTGAAGAACCTAATTATGACCCGGTGAACAATCCTGACCCAAGTCTTGATAATTATGCTTTCCAATTAACTGCAAATGCAGATTATTCAAAAATTAACGGGACAGAAGGAAACGCAGTTTCAATTGATTTAGGAAGACTGCCAGACACTGAGGATTTGAATCATAATTTTACTCTCGATAAAGTGAATAGTTATTTTCGCTATGTAGTTCCAATAGATACAAATAAACAGATTAATCCATTTGTTCAAGGTGGGGGCAGTAATTCAGGATGGTATTTATTCAGAGTTCCATTAAAAGATTTTAAAGAAAAAGTAGGGGACCCAAGTTTTTCTGTTGTTGAATTTATTCGATTCTGGATTTCAGGTTCAAATAAACCTGTTCACTTAAGATTCGCTGAAATGAATCTTGTTGGAAATCAATGGCAAAAAGTTCTTGACCCTCCAAACAGTAATAAACTCAGAAAAGTTACAGTTGACGATACTGTGCTTACAGTTTCAGTTGTAAATGTTGAGGATAATCCTGAATATCATTCACCACCAGGAGTTCATCGAGAAAGAGATAGAAGTCAGCCAGATTATCAAATTTATAAGAATGAACAATCTCTTGAACTTATTATTAAAGGATTGGAAGATGGAGATAAACGAGAAGTTGTTCGTTATCTTTATAAACCTCTTGATGTTTTTAATTATAAACAGATGAAATTATTTATTCATACAGATGAAAATGTTTTCCCTGGTAATGTATCGTATTACAAAGATATTAATGATTATGCAGCTGAAGTATATATCAGATTTGGTTCAGATACATCTAACTTTTATGAATATCGTCAACCATTAAGGCCAAGTGAAAAAATTTCTGATAAAAATTGGAACGAAGTGAAAATTGTTTTCTCGGAACTTACTGCAATTAAGCAAAGAAGAGATTCATCTCACTATAAAGAATTATACACAGTTCCTGTCGAAGGGAAAGAAGGGCATACTTATGGAATAAGAGGAAATCCAACTTTAACAAGAATTACATTTTTTACAATTGGAATTATTAATCCATCGAACAAAGGAACACCAGGAGAAAAAATTTCTGGAACTGTTTGGATAAATGAATTGCGTGTACTTGAGGCTGACGATACACCCGGATGGGCTTATAGCGCCAGCGGTTCTCTTGCTCTTGCTGATTTGATGCGTGTTAATTTTAATGTCAACCAATCTAATCCGTATTTCCATAAATTGAATGATAGATTTGGGACACGAGAAGATAGATTAAATTGGGGTGTGTCTGTTGACATGGATTTGTTGAAATTAATTCCAATAAATCTTGCTGGAAGTAATTTAAGAATTTCATACTCACGTAATGAACAAACAATAAATCCATTATTCAAACCCGGAACAGATATAAAAGTTGTAGAAGCCCAAAATCAATTAAGAAAATATTTGACAGAAAAAAATCTTGACCCTGCAGTAATTGAAGATTCAGTTAAAAGTATAAAAAGAGAATCTCAAACTGTAAATCTTTCTGAAACATGGGCACTTTCTAATATTCGAATAAAAGTTCCTACAGATAAATGGTACATACGAGATCTTATAAATAATTTAACTTTTGGATTTAATTATAACAAAACTTCTGGCCGTTCTCCTATTATTTTACAAAGTAATGGTTGGGTATGGAATGCAAGTGCAAGTTATTCAGTAAATTTAAGCAGAGATTTATTTATTAAACCTGTTGATATACCTCTGATTGGAGATGTAGTGGGTATCTTTAATGATTATAAAGATGTTAGAATTTATTTTCTGCCACAAATGTTTAATGCTTCTGTCAGTGCAACAAGGAGAAGGAGCTTTACACAAAATAGGACACTCGCCAATAAACCAAATATTCAAAGAGATTTTACTGCATCAAGAAGTGCAGGATTTAACTGGAATATTACTGAAGGCGGTTTGTTAAATCTTTCTCTTGCATATAATTTTGATGTTCAATCAACTCTTACTCATTTATGGGTTGTAAATGAGGTTGAAAGACCTGAAAGCGAAATCTGGCATGACATATTCAGTAAAAATCTTTTTGGAAGAGATTTTAATTATAGACAAAACTTAGATTTTCGACTTAATCCAAAACTTCCATCAATCTGGGATTTAAATAGGTATATAAATGTTAATTTTTCTTATGGAGTTGCATATTCATGGCAAAATAATTTTCAACAGGCAGAACTTGGAAGAAGTGCAGGTTATTCAAATAGAATTTCGAGCGGTGTAACTTTTC
>JARYLX010000050.1 GCA_029907415.1 Melioribacter sp. | reverse complement strand
CGGGGAATTTTTTCTTAAGATTTTCTGAGCATTCAGAAAGTTTTGCGGTTGCAAAAGAAAATTTATTTAGAAGTTCTGCATCGTTCCAGATGAAGTGGTTTTCAATTGGTTGAAATTTTTGCAATAGTTGATAAATTTCTTGCCAGTTGCTCTGTTCTTCAAGCATCGATATTGTTGAGATAAGTCTAGTATCATTAAGTTTGTCAAGGAATTCAATCTCATTTAAAACGCAGCAAAAAGGGATTTCGTAAATAGTTTTGAGGTTTAATATCTTTTTAAGAGCTTCTCTGATTTGAAAAGATTTATAATCCAATGTTTTTTCGATTTCATAGTATATTTTTAATGAGTAGTTATCTGTTTGAACAGAAGTTATTTTGAGTTGAATAACATTATTTAGTTTTCTATCGGCATTAATGAAATAAAGAAATGCGGTTTGAATTGATTTTAGCAAATTCAAATTATTTGGCAGATAAGGTTTAATTATATTAAAGTATTTGCTTCCCCAGTAAAAATATCCTGAATTATGGATGAAATCATTTATTGTAGCAATTAAAAATATCATAGTTTCCCTTTAATAGAATTGAGTAATTTCATTCTTTTCGATTCCAATAACTTTTTTGCCAATATGTTTCTGTTCTTCTGCATAGTAAAAAATTATAGAATCTTTATCCTTGTTGATAATTTCGAGCAATTCATTTTTTAATTCTTGATATTGTTTGGCAGTTAAATAGCCTTCGAAAGCTGAGTTTTGTACCCAGTTCATATATTTTCTAAATGTTTTAAGTGCTTTGTTTAATCTTTTAGGGTTAGCAATGTCATAAACTGCTATGTAATACACTTTATTAACTGGCTCTGTATGGCTCATAGGTTTTAATTTTTCCTGTTAAGAAATTAATTAAGTTATAGCACTCCATACGAATAAGAGAACGATAAGAAATTTTTCTGTTAAGTCTTTTATGATGAATTACGGATGAAAGTCTGGATTCAATTTCTTGAACAAATTTTTTACATGGTTCTTCTTTGAGATAATAGCCATCGTCAGTAATTTGAAAATCTTTTTCATTAATCATATTTAGGTTAAGTACACGAAAGATTACTTTATCAACAATTATTGGCTTGAAAATCTCAGAGATATCATAAACTAAAGGTTGCTTATTGTCACCAACTTCGTGGATAAAGCCAATAAATGGATTTAGTCTAGTGCGATAAATTTCTGAAAGTATTACTCCATAAAGGATAGAATTACCAAATGAAATTAAAGAGTTTACAATTCCAACCGGAGGTTGTTTAATTCTTTTATTGAAGTCATTTTCTCTTTTAATTAGTTTGGGCCAAGCAGAGTAGTATAAATTTCTAAGAGTGCCTTCGAATCCTAAAAGCTCAGAGATAGTTTCTGCAAAATGAATTTGTTCAAATAACGAACTAATATTGTTTATAGTTTCTTCTAATTCTGCTCCTGAGTAAAGATGAGCTTTAAGATTGTAAAGAATATTTCTTACTGCAGCTTGAAGAATGACTTTAGCAATTTTTAATCTTTTCGGATAAGTGAGATAAGCTTCATACTGAAGAATTTGAATTTCACCGGAGTTGTCGTTATTGACGGGGAGAAAACTTCCGATATAATTGCCATAGTAATTAAATATATGAACTGGAATTTTGTATATACTTGCAATTTTGAAAAATTGAGTATTGAAACGAACTTCTCCAAATACATAAAATGCTTCAATTGTTTCTGCAGGAATATTTTTAGGTTTAACATTTGTATCAATTTTTTCAGCAGGAAGAATTACATTTTCATATTCAGATTCGTAAATATCGATATTATGAAATGGTTCAGAATCAGGTATTGTGTAGAGCGAAAACGAGTTATTCTTTCTGCTTAATACTGAATTAGAAAATATGTAAATGTTGTTTTTCATTCTTTTCTACAAATTATTTATATAGCATTTTTTGAATTAGTATAAAGAATGAATTTCTGAAAGCTTTTTATTAACTATCTGTCAAATATAGAATAAGTTATTTTTGTCTTGATGAAAAGATGAATTTTAACTTTAGTATCTATATAATATTTACACCAACTCTTAACAATATGTTAATTAAATTTTTAAAACAAGTCTTGGAAATCGCAAGCAAAACAGGAAGAAATTTTAATTCTATCGAGATATAAAAAGCTATCGTCCCCCTTTGGAGTTAATTCAATTATGTCTTTGCAATATTCACAAATTTCGATTATATAATTGTCATCACAGATTTTATCGATGCAATTTTGACAATATGAGCCTTGGTAGTGAACAGGCTTATAACAATTAATTACACGGCACTTATATATTTTAATTTTTACGCTCATAATTTTTCCTTCCAAAAATTATGTACCAATAAGAATCGAATTGAAATTAATGCCCTCACAGTATAAAGAATTCAATTTTTACTGCATTTTGTATGATAAAAAATCAAAACTTACGATAAGAAAAATAGAGTACAAAAAATCAAATACATAGAATAAAAACATTTCCAAAACGTTTCCATAAATTGCTTATTATAAACTTTAGAAAAATTATTGTCTGCATAAAAGGTAAATTAAAATCCCACGCAATGGTTTTAATGATTATACTTTCCCCCAAGTGATTTAAGTACAGAAGTATGAATCATTTCTTCTTTATATGTCAATATGAATCCTGTAATTTCATCGTTGCTAAATCTCTTTTCTTCACCAACACCAACGCCATTGAAAATATTAAAATGAAGATTATTTAGTTTATCTAAAAATTGAAAAGTCATTTCTATTGCTCTTGATTCATCAAAAGAAGATTGCTGTTTTTCAGTTCTAATTGAGTTAAGGAAAGCACTTTTAATTTGTTTATGAAAATACTCGCTAAATATATCTGTGCGATTATAAATATCAATGCTTTGAAAATTATCATTAATAAAAATTGCTAAACCATTTGACTGTTCTGAGAGAGTAAATTTCTTTGCAATTGAATCTATATTTCCCTTTTCTTTTATGAAAACATCATCAAGGTCCATTGTATCAGAAAATACTTTAAAAAAATGAGATATATTTTTTACCTCATCCCATACTTTTCGTTGATTGGCAAAGTGGCCATCATTTGTTTTCAAGTTATTAAAAACTGATTGTGATTTAGCCATACGAATTTCGACAGGAGAGAGGTAATCGGCCGGATCAAATTTTTTGCTTTCATATCTCCATCTCCCTTGTTCAATACAACTGACTGGTATAATTGTTTTTGAATTTGGAGGGACTAAAATTGAAGTATTCAGAACTCTGTTTTGCTTGGCTCCAATTAGTACATCACCATCAGAGGCAAAAATATAGTGTTCAGAATTATTTACCAGAATTAAGTTATTGACAATACCATCTTTGGTAATTTCCTCTACAGCTGCAAAGTTTTCTTTAATTGCATTAGACAATGAAATGTAATTAAAAGTATTTTGCTTGTCAGTAGCTAGTTGTACAACAGACAATTGTTCGATTTGTTGAAATGATATTATTCTGGTTTGCATAACGCCTCGTTGAAATAATAATTAAATAGAATTTATTTGTTAATAAGAGTTCAAAAATTACTTTCAAATACTAAATTATTTTCTAAATAACGCTCTGAACAGCTTTTTCAGTAATTGTCCACTGGTTCTTCCGGCTGCTCGTCTAGCTATGCGCTCGCCAATCTTACCTTTTTGAATAGCATTGATATCACCCAAAAATTTGGCAATTTTATACAAAATGCTTCTTATTAAATTAATGTTCATAAATCCCTCGAAAGAATTTTGTTGAAGAATGCAAATATTACATCACGATTGAGTGTATTAAGGTCTGTTCGTAAAATTTTAAGGTTATCTTTGTTAATATTTTGTTCGATTAGCCATTTAGTCCAATATTTTTTAAGAATATCAAAGTCTTTAGGCGAATGATCAATTGGTGAAAATTCAGCACAAAGAATATTGAGTTGAGAAAGATCATTATGAAGTTTTATTAAGCCAAAATCGTTCTTATCAAAAACTGTTTCCCAGTTGTTTATATTTCTAAAATATGTAACCTGAGGAGCTTCCGGAAGTAAATAACTAAATCTATTACCATCCTGATATTTACTATTTTTATGATAGATGTAACCATCTGTTAAAACAATAAGTAGATTTATAAAATTAGAGTCGTTTGAAATGCAATCATCAACTACTCTATGCTTAAAATAGTTGAACAAATCTGAGCCTTCAAAACTTTTTGCGTTTGATGCAAGTGAATAAAGCTTTTTCAAATTTTTGTAATATATAGAGGAAATATTCTCAAATAATTTTTTACGTTGCATAAATTCGTAATTTGAAAAATCAATATTCAGGGAATCAGCAATATCCTGATAGATTTCATAATTAATAGATGGATAGTAAATCACTTTAATTTTATCTTCACTTTGAACAACACCTTTTCTTGAAAGAAAGGTTTTGAAAGCATCCAGAACATTCATAATAAATTTAATATCTCTGTCAACCTGAGTCGGATTTTTTTTAATCGAAATTCTGTCTGATAAATCAATTAGTATAGTGATATTAAGATTCTTATAATAAGCCTGTTTAGATTTTGACTGACCATCATTCGATTTATCATTTTCAGAACAAGCTGTTAAACCAAATAAAAAGAGTATTATTAAGAAAAATGTAGGAAATATTTTAATGTACATTTTAGCATTCATTTGTATTGATTCCTTTTTGTTGATAGAAAATATTAAGAGTAGTCTCAATACTTTTAATGTCTGACTCAGAATATTTTCCATTGTGTAAAAAATTAATCCATCCTAATGCATAATCAGATAAAATTTTTCTTAGCTCATGAGGGCTGTAAAATATTTTTTCAGAGGTTTTGACTATTTCTGCTTTTTGTACTTCAAGTGAGTAAATTTCAGTATCAAGTTCTTTTATTTTTGTTTTAAGTTTTTCAACATTTTCAATAGCCGATTGCAAATTGCGATTCAAAAGATTTTCCATTTGTTCAAATTTATTTTTATTGAGACGTTGTTCATTATAAAGAGAAAAAACTTTTCCAAACACTAAATACACACAATAACCTAGAGCAATAACAATCCAGAAATTAAGATCCATTACTGCATCCAGAAAAGTAAAAGGCTTAACATTTTCAAAAGTATTGATAGCTTTAGAGTAGTAGATTCTATCGGCGATGTGATAAGCAAGTATTGAATCCATAATAAAAGTACCGATGGCAATAATTAACCATGTGTATTTGAATTTAGGATTTGGTTTATTCTTAAAATATTCAATAAGAATTCCGAGAGCGAGAAAAATAAAAGGAGCGAAGATTATAACCATAAATGGAGCAATACCTTTGGCAAATGATTCTTCAATAGCCTTTGGATAAAAGATAGAGTTAAAGATTGTAAACTTTGAAATACTTATATCTCTAAAAATTGCAGAATAAACTACCGATGAATAAAAGAAATAGAGAAAAACAGCAACAGTAATTGACAAAATACCATAAAACATTAAGTAGAAATTGTCTTTTTCTTCTTTAATAAACTTTGAAGGATTAGCTCTAAATTCATTTAATTTATTATTAGCTTCTTTAACTTTGTTTTCAGCTTCTGGTAAATCATTTTCTTTAATGCGTTCAATTTCTTTTTGATGAACTTCAATTTTTTCAATAAATGAATTGGTATGAATTTCAATTTCTTCTTTGCGACGCTCTACATCGTGTTGTTTCTGATCTTTAGATAAAAGTAAACGTGCATAAAATCTATCGAGACTAATATTAAACGCAGCAGGTGATCCACCGACTTTACCGGCTTCTAAAAATCCAATTGTAGAAAAATCTTGATTAGCAAAATCATCTGGTAAAATATTTTCATTTTCTTTTGTGAAAGGGATTATACTGGACATATTAGCCCTCCTTAAAAATTTTTGTTATGTAAAAATAAAGAGATATTAAAAATGGATTAAGTATAAAAATGTTTCGAAAATGTTTATAACAAACTTAAGCTTAAAGAAAAAAATAGTTTCCCTCTTCGAATTGCAATGTTATTTAATTAAAAATCTATTTTTATCTGCTTTGATAAAGTATGTAGATTCGCCCCATTTTCTGTTAACATTTATCTTGAACAATTCTGCAATATCTGGATCATCAATAAGTTCTTCTATTTTCTTGTTGATTTTAGATTTTCTTTGGAGGAAATATTTATCGTCAAATTTCTTTTTACTCCATTTTTGTTCATCAATATATCTCATTGGATAAAATTCTGATAAATATTCTAAAAACTTTGCTTTTGTCTTATCTGAAGTAAATTCTTGGATAGATATATTTCCTTCACCTTTTTCTTTTGAGTCAACGAAAAAGTAATAGAATAAAAATTCCATAGGTTCAAGTGAAATTTTATCATTTGAATATCTTAATTCTCTTCTTTCAATATCAATTATAAGTTTACTTGGTGAAGATAATATTTTTAATTGTTGTTGTGTAATTCTTACTATTTCATCAAAATTATAGTTAAGAAGATTTTCATTTTTAATATCTGCAGATAGTAAAGAACGGAGTCGAACAAAAGGGATTTCAGAAAGTTCAAGGTCATTAGCTTCTTTTTTTGTAGTGGGGAAGAAGCCTTTAAATTCGTGTTCCTCTTTAGTAAGAACATGTAAAAGTTTATCTTGTTCTCTTGCAAAAAGAGAAAGAGCATTAGCAAGATGTACGCTCATTGATTTTCTTCCACCTGTGATTGAACAATATAAAACAGTATCAGGAGAAGAGGTTTTGGTTCTTATAAAATCACACACTTTATTTGGGAATTAGATATTGTCTTTATCAGAGCGAATATCAAATAATTCAATAGATTCTTCTTTTGCTACAATTATATGTTTATCATTTTCTTCAAAAAGTGGTTTTTTGATTTTATACTTAGCACAGAGATTTTCAATTTCTTTTTTCAGCGGAGTTTTTGGAGTTGCTGGGTGTTTATCTTTCCCAAGAATAACATCTCGACCGCGTTTTGTAGTAAGAACATAAATTTCATCTATAGGTATTTTTTCTTTTACAGCAAGACAGAATAAAGTTTCTGTAACTATTTGTGGAGTTAATCCAGAGACACAAACAAGAATATTTTTTGCAGTCATATTAATTGCTCATGATTATTAGAGATATTAATTGTTTTAATATACAATTCTTTTGCGCGTTCTAAAAATTTTTTTGAACCTTTATTAGTAGTAATAAATATGCCTTTACCAAAGGTACCGCTTGTAATGTTTCGTAAAGTTTCTAGTTGAAATAAGTCATATTGATTATCTGCCTTGCCACTTTTGCAAGAATAGTTATAAAGTTTATAATCCTTCAAAACCAAAACATCAATTTCGTTTTCAACATTTTCTGCGCTGACAATTTTGACACCAGTTAATGGATTTAATTTATATTTCTCTTTGAGTATGTAATAAATATAATATTCAAGCCAGTCACCCAATTTATACTGAGAACTTGTAAGTGAAAAAGATTTTCTGTTTTTGGGGTCAAAGTGGAAAGTGTAGGTATCAAAGTTTTTAGATATATGAAAATTTTTATTAAAACTATCCAAATTTTTCTTCGGGTAATCTTCAATATGTGTTTCTCTTATTTTTTTAAAAAAAGAAATAAATTCTTGCATCAATTTATTTTTCAATATAAAATCGAAGAGAGGATAAAACTTAGAGACTATAGATATATCTTTAGTTTCTTTAATATGATAGCCATAGGAAAGTAAATAATCTTTTATAGTAATTTCTGCTTTTAGATTTTCAATTTTATAATCAGGTAAAAGTGTAATTATATGTTGATGTTCAGTATCGCAATAAATAATTCTTTTATTTTTTTCAGCGAAAGCTTCATATGCTGCAAGAGCCATAAGTTTAGTTCCGCCAGTAATATTTAATATGGTTTCTCCTATTGAATTATATAATTCTTCTGATACTATCTTTTTGAAATTTATAAAATCATAAGCATTCAACCCATCAATTCTTTTTACGGATATTGATTTTGATAGAAATAATTTTTGCAGGTTATCTGCACTTCTTTTTTCTTCAGGAGTCGAAAACAAAATAACATTGTTAGGTCTAAACATAAAAACAGGCAACACATTAGCCATAGATTGGCGAGAAACAAGACAAAAGATGGTGTTCATTTAATACTCTCTGAATCTTATAAATTCGAATGTAACGATTTTTTTATTTTCTTTCTCTTCCACAATTCTATGTGTGGTAGAGACGATGACTTTAACTTTTTTCTTCTTTAGCATATTTACAAGATGATAAACAAAGGTAAATTCCCCCATAAGATGAACTGCATTATTTTTATCTGGCGAATTTTTTAGTAAGTCTATAATTTGTTTGAAGTACTTTTGAGCCTTTGCAATTACCTGCCTTGTATTAGCCTTTGGTGAAATGAGAGGAAAAGGAATATCTACAATCTGCTTGTATTTTTTTAGAGCAGCACTAAGTTGCTTCTTAGACCATTTTTCTTTTGGGTGATTAGAGAGGTTGATGAGCATAAGTTATTTGTTCTTTAAACAGTTTTGGACACTTAGAGCACCGTGATTAATTATTATCTATGCTAATTACTTTTTTATATTCTTCAAGTATCGTTTTTAATTTACCCTTAAGCTTATTAACCTTTCTGGAATCTTTTAAAAATCCGGCATGATTAATATCGTTTCTAATTTCTGTTAGAGTTTGAAATAAATTGCATAGTTTTATAAACAATTCAGTATTATGAATTTGTTTGACTACTTCGGGACAGCATTTAGCCGGCTCTTTCCATTTATCTTGAGGAATTTTCTCACCATATATTCTAAAAGCCTGAGAGGAAATTTCTCTAAGATCTTTGTTAGTGAAATCTATATTATTTGCTTTAAGAACTAATGTTATCGAAAATTCTTGTAACAGAGTTACCATCTGTTGATAATAATTGTGTTCAAAGCACCATTCAGCAAGTTGTAAAGCGAGAACGTTAATATCGTTACTGAAATTTTGTATTTTCTTATATAGCTCATCTATCAAATAATAGAATGGCTTGGTAAGTTCTTCCATATTTTTCAATTCTAAAATTTGTGATTTAATTTCATCATAATTGAATTGAACAAGCTCATTACCGCGACATAAAGCGATGTTCAAAATTAATTCTTCTAGCTTGTTAATGACATTTCCTGTTAAGTAATTTCCTCTTTCGTAATACCTTTCGTTATTTACAAGTTTTTTAAGTGTTGAAATATTAGCGTTTTTAATAAAATCGAATGAAGCAACTGTCCAGTCCTGTAATTTCGAAAGAGATGTTAAATCAAATATGGGAACTATTCTTTGCTCGATTGGAATGTTTTTGACTTCATTGTAGGTTCCTAGACTTTCAAATGCAGCATAATAAATACCCTTGACCAAAATGTTCTTTTGATATTTTGCATAATTCAATAAAGTAGTAAGGATCATCGGTAGAAATCGGAAGGAATGAGTTATATCAACAATTACACTTTCCTCTTTTTGAAATGTATTTAGAATAATCTCAAATATATCCCAGATTTCTTCTTCATTATTTCCATCAGGAATATGTATGTCTATTACTTTGCATTTTAAATCTAACTTCTCAAGTCTGCTTTTCAATCCTTCATTAGGTTTACCAAAACCATCATTTTTCCAATTCCTTTCTCTGGCTAAGTCGGTTAAAAAAATTCTTATTTCATCGCCTTCGTTAAAGTCTTTACAAAAAAAATTAATTAAGTCTTCTTGAACATACTTGACAGGTTGAGTGCTTTTTTGGTCATTAAATGAATGAAGACATTCTAAATAATCATTTGTTCCTAAAATTGAAATAAAAGATTTGTTCATAACATTTAATTTTTTAAGATAAGCACCTTACTTAATTTTTTGAATTACTATTCACACTTAGAGCACTAAGTTAAAATGAAGAATAAACGGCATACCAAATTGAACTGCAAAGCTATTCAAACCAGATATTTCACCTTCAATCGTAACTCTACCATAAAATTCTTTTTTATTCTCCGTTTTAAAACAACTCCCAGCAGTTAGAAATACAATCGGATTCTTAAAAGGATTTTCTGACAAAGCAAGTTCCTCTCCAAATTTTCCATATTTTGTATTAAAATCATAACCAATTGGAGAAATTTTATCCTCTATTGATGGAAGATAATTTCCTAGAACAAAAAAATAGTTGCTATTTTGTGGCTCATTAAGTCCATTATATTCTTCAAAATTTATAATTTCAAATTGACCATAACCTGAAGATTTCTTTTTTCCAAAACCAATTATAAATGCTTCTTGAAGAATCTCTTTACATTTAAACTCATCGAAATTTTTTTCATCTAAAACTTTAACAAGTACAACGAAGGAAACATCCTGACGAGTAAATTTTGGTTTGTAAGAGAATAATCTTCCTTCTGCAGAAGAATATGTATTTCTATTAATTTGAACACTAACCCGGAGACTTTCTTCAATTTCTCTTTTTTTCTTTTTACGCTTTTTGTTCAGAGAAAATCGTTCATTTCTTTCTTCCAATTCAACTTCCCCTGTTAAAAGAAACTTGTTTAGTTCACTCAAAGTTAAGTAGTTTCTTTCTTTATCCCTTTTCCTTTCCACAAATTCAAAAACTTTATCAAATTTAGTTGCCTTTGCTTCAGGTTTTTGAAATAAAAATGGTTTAGGAAAACGAATAGAATCTCCTATTTTTATCAACCCATCAGAAATAAGAAACACTGGCTTATTATTTTTATAAAGATTTATGAAATCAATGAGTTTATCATCACCAAACCTATCTTTCAATCTCCAGCAAAAGTGTCCGTAAATAGTATCAGACAGGAGATCGGTTAATAGTCCCGATTTCTGCATTAAAGAAAGTAAAAATATTTTCATTGTTTATTTTCTTGTACTATTAATACATCTGTAAAAGTGAATGGCTCGATTTTAACTTGCCCATAACCTCTTGAACCAGAACCACCTATAAATTCCTGCTCAACTATTTGTCTTGCTTCTTCAAGCCTTTCTTTAAATAATTCCAAATCGTCTCCCTCAAATACACGAATTGTGACTTCCATTTTGAATTTTGCTCCTGCAGGTATCCTTTCCTGAGTTCTATTACCCCCAGAAGAACCTTTCATTGTTTGACGATCCATTTTAAGTTCAATTTTTTCTTCTCCAACTGCAAATTCAAGAGAATCTTCAGATAAATAAGCATCCCGAAATAAAAATCTTGTAGGTTCTCGATCTTCTTTATCACTTGCACTTGCATTACCAAATAGCAAAGTAACTTTACTAGGATTTTTTGTATCTGAAGAAGGTTCAACCGATTTAATTGATATTGGTTTTTTCTCATTATCATAATTATAAACAATAGTGAAATCATTGTATTTTCTCTCCAGAGCCATTCTAAAACGACCTTTAAGGGAACTCCCAGGAATATAAGGTTGCTCCGTAATTGGATTTCTAATTACAGGATTATCTATTCCGCCTATCTTAACTGATTCTTTTGGACCACCGATGTGGAATCCAGTAAGAAATTCAATTGTAGTTGAAGCTTTAACATATTTTATGAGCTTCTTAACTTTTAGTTTATCTTGTCCGTTCATTTTTATTCTCCTTTTTTGTTTCTAAAAAAGCCGATGAATGCTTCAAAGTGTTGCATAAATCCTTTTAGAAAGTTGTTTGGATTCAAGGTTGCTAAGTTTATGTTTTTATACAAGAATAATTGGAATTTCTCTGAAATTTTTTTTCTACCTAATGCATCATTAGAATAAGAGATTAATTTCCATAATGAGACTTTAACTTCACCAAAGTCTTTTTTTAATTTATAAATACCTTCAACGTTTTTGCAATATGAAAACCATTTCATAATCTGTGTTGGTTTATTTAAATCTTTGCCTCTTTCTTTACTGAAAATACTCGCTAATATTATTGGAAAATCTATAACAAATTCTTTCTTGATTTTACCTTCTTCATCAAAATAACCATTTTCTAAAGACTCTAAGTAAATGTCCCAATCACTTTTTAGTCTTTTTACTTCTTTCGCTTCTAATTTACCTTCGCTTGTTGAATGTGGAATGTACATTACGTGGTCACCTTCTTTTGGTGAAAAATCTACTTTATTAAAGTGACAAAAATATTTGTCATCAATAAAGAAAATTTTTTTATTTTCAATGACTTTAGTTATAATTCCATTTTGTTTCATATTTAAACCTTTAATAATTCCTAATATTATAAATTATCTGACAAACAAGTGGATGAAGAATTTTTTCTAACCTTTGAGCTTCTTCATTCCCTTCTTTATTGATCGTTAAAACATTTTCAAAAAATTTAACGATTTCTTGATCTTTATTTTTTAATAACCTATTTACGGTATAATTAAGTCTTGCATAGGCAATTAAATGCGTAGCATCTTCCGTTTCTTCATATTTTCTTAGTGATTCTGATAGTTCAAGCAATTTTCGTATAAGGCCATGACTTAAACCATTCTTTTCATCTCGAGTATATGCTGTTAATTTACTTACCTGATCCATTAAAAAGCTTAAATCATCGTTCTTCACATACGTGTCAAATAAATATGTTCCGGCTTTGTCATTAATTGAAAAAAATGCTCTTGAATTTTTCATCTTTAATAATTCATATTGAGAATCTCTTGTGTATCTCTTGCCCTCTTTTTGATTTTCTTCCGCAAAATCAGCAACTATTCTTATCGGCGTATGATCTTTAAAATGCGTTATTGAATATGAAATATGTAATTCTTTATTATCACAAGTAAATTTTGAGAATTCATCATTTATTGCTTTGACTAATCTTAATGCAGAACTTTGGGAAGTGACGAGCATAAGATCATCACCACCAGCAAATATTGTATATACTTTATTGTCGTTTGACTTTTGTTCCCATTCAGCTAAAAACCCATTTAAGAAAAAGCTAAAGAAATATTTCAAGTGATTGCTTAATGTCGTTGTTCTTGAGATACTGGTAAGATCTTTTTTATCAGCATCACTGATTGAGTTTTTATCTCTATCTAATCCGTATGCCATAATTAATCCAAGATTATCTATATCACCCTTAATTAAAGAAAGAAACTTTGCTCCATTATTATATTTAGCCATATCCTCAAAAGACATAATATCATCATTTTCACTTCGTGAACAATAATTAGCAACTTCGATATAGTGTGTATTTCTGAATATGTCCTTACTTAAATTTTCTTTCTTTAAAAGTTCATCTAAAGTAGGGTTAAGTAGAATCTTTGTTTTTTCTTTAAGTTCTTTATCATCTCTAAACCTTTTAATATGGATGATATTGTTTGGATCAATTGAAAGGTTATCATTATCCAAAATTGCAATGATATTATTCCCAGTAATTTTTGAACCTATTTCATATTCATTTTTTACCTGTTTATCTACCACAATTTCTTCTTCAAAATCTTGTATTATACTTTTTCTTCCCCATCTTATTGGCTTATCTGTTACCCTACATTTTATTGAATCAGTGCCAGTTCCATCGTCAGCGATATATTTCTCTTCCCATATATAATTCTGATAATTAATCCCATTCTCTGGGAAAAGTCTTTCATTA
>JARYLX010000004.1 GCA_029907415.1 Melioribacter sp. | reverse complement strand
TCTCAAAAAAACATTTTGACTGAAGAAGAAAATAAAATTGAAAATGAGCTCCACAGCATTAAAGCAGAAGCTTCTAAATATGAAAATCAATTAAGAGAATTAAGAAATCAACGTCAGGAAATTTCAGATAAAATTCATTCACTTGAAATCAAAGAAAATGAAATTAATTATAGACTTGAAAGCATAGCTCAACATATAAGAGAAAATTATTCGATAGATCTTGAGTTAAAACAATTTGATGATTTACAAACATTCAACTATGAAGAAACTGCACAGGAAGTTCAAAAATTAAAAGAAAAACTTAAAAATCTTGGTCCTGTAAACCTTCTTGCTTATTCCGAATATGAAGAAGAAAAGAAAAGATTGGATTTCCTGCATCAACAGAGAGATGATTTAATTGAATCAGAAAAAGATTTAATCAAAACAATTCATGAGATTAATGAAACTGCTCAAAAACTTTTCCTTGATACATTTGAGCAGATAAGAAAAAACTTTATTAAAATTTTTCAGACACTTTTTAATCCCGAAGATGAAGCAGATTTAATACTTGAAGAAAATGTGGACCCCCTCGAAGCTAAAATTGAAATAATTGCAAAACCAAAAGGTAAACGACCAACTTCTATTGAACTACTTTCTGGTGGAGAAAAAACATTAACAGCTACTGCTTTGCTTTTTGCGATTTACCTTGTCAAACCAAGTCCATTTTGCATTCTTGATGAAGTAGATGCACCTCTTGATGATGCTAACATTGACAGGTTCACAAAGTTGTTAAAAGAATTTAGCAATGATACACAATTCATAATTGTAACTCACAACAAAAGAACTATGGAAGCTGCAGAAACTATGTATGGCGTTACAATGCAGGAAGAAGGAATTTCAAAACTTGTTGGTGTAAGATTCGAAGAAATACCTGAATATCAGGATTAAGAAAGATGAAAGAAAAAAATTTTAAAATATTTGTTGATTTTGATGGAACAATAACCAAAGAAGATATTGGCGAAGTTATGTTTTTGAAATTTGGAGATGCTCAAAAAGCTAAAGAAATTGTAAATGACTGGATTAACCAAAAAATCAATGCACGTCAATCATGGGAATTGCTTTGCAAAACAATTAATAATCTTGATATAAATAAATTTGATGACTTCTTGTTGTCTTCTGAAATTGATAACAGTTTTAAAAAATTTATTGAATACTGCGCTGAAAATAATTACGAAGTAAGAATTTTAAGTGACGGACTTGATTATTATATCAACAAAATTTTATCGAAAGAAAATCTATCACATTTAGAAGTTTATTCTAATAAGTTGAGTTTTGATAACAATGGCAATTTAATTCCAATTTTCCCTTACACTGATGAAGAATGCAAAAGATGTGCTAATTGCAAAAGAAATCATGTTCTTAATTTCAGCGGAGATGATGAATTCAGCATTTATATTGGCGATGGATATTCTGATGTGTGCCCTGCTCAATATTGTGATTATATTTTTGCAAAAAAATCATTATTGAAATACTGTGAAATTAATCGAATTACATATTTCCTTTATTCAGATTTTAATGATGTAATAAAAAAGATTGAAGAACTAAAACAGAAAAAAAGATTAAAGAAAAGATATCAAGCTGAATTAAAAAGAAAAGAAATATATATACAAGGATAAATCATCGTGAAAAATTTTGCTAAAAAAATATTTAAATACAGAAGTTACACACCAATTCCATTTTTGATTTTAATGATAATTTTTCAAGAAGCAACAATTGTCAGTATGATTACTGGCTTTATAATAGTATTGATTGGTGAATTCTTCAGGCTCTGGGGAGTATCTTATGCCGGCAGTGAAACAAGAACCACTGGAGATGTCGGTGGAACTTATCTTGTTATATCAGGTCCTTTTGCTCTTGTAAGAAATCCTCTTTATTTCGGAAATATTTTAATTTATACAGGAATTGGTGTTATGTCTATGGCACTTTATCCGTATTTATTAATCATTGCAATTCTATTTTTCCTATGGCAATATCAAACAATAATTAAAGAAGAAGAAGCTTACTTAAAAAATAAATTTGGTAAATATTACGAAGATTATTTTAATTCGGTCCCAAGATGGATTCCAACTTTTACAAAATATAAAAACCCAAATATTGAACAACCGCCTTTTAATTTAAAAGCTGGACTAAAATCAGAAAGAAGAACTTTGCAGGCAATTTCTGCTACAATTTTATTATTAATAATTCTTTATGTGGTAACAAATTGAACAAGAAATTAATGATAATAGCTGGCGAAGCATCCGGAGATTTACACGGTGCTGCTCTAATAAAAAAATTAAAAAATATTGATTCATCTTTAGAAATTCTTGGAATAGGTGGCGATAGAATGATTGACGCCGGGATGATTGCTCTATTTCATATTAAAAAAATGGCTTTCCTTGGATTGGTTGAAGTAATAAAACATATACCTTTTATTAAACAGGTTCAAAAAAAATTAATCAACACCGTAGTTGAAGAAAAAATAAAAATTATAATTTTGATTGATTATCCAGGATTCAATCTTGATATAGCAAAAAAATTCAAAAAACTTGGAAGAAAAATTATTTATTATATTTCCCCACAAATATGGGCTTGGGGAAAAAGAAGAATTAAAAAAATAAAAAAATATGTCGATAGAATGATTGTTGTTTTCCCTTTTGAAGAAAAATTATACAATGAAAATGGAATTAATGCAGTTTATGTTGGACATCCATTAATTGAGCACATTGAAAATTACAATTTTATTACTAAAAATGAGTTATACGAAAAATTTAACCTGACAAAAGGAAAAGAAATTTTATTATTGTTGCCGGGTAGCAGAAAACACGAGATAAAAAAAATTTTCCCGGAAACAATTAAAGCTGCAAGTCTTCTTGCAGATAATTTCAATCTTCAAATTGTGGTTGCGTGTGCAGATAATATCAACGAAAACATATTTTATAATTTAAGCAATAATAAAAATTACAAAATTATAAAGGGGCATACTTATGATCTTTTAAAATATTCTTATTTTGGTATAATAAAATCCGGAACTTCTACACTTGAAGCAGGTTTTTTTCAGTTGCCTTTTATTGTGGTTTATGCTACAAATTTTTTAACATACTTAATTGGTCGACTTGTTGTGCAAATTGACAGCATAGCAATGGTAAATATTTTACTTGAAGAAAAAGTCATAGAAGAATTAATTCAATCTGAAATGAATTCAGAGAATATTTACGAAAAATCTTTTGAGATTTTATCTGATAAGAAAAAATATAACGAGCTTAAAGATAAACTTATGATGCTTAAATCGAAATTAGGAAACTCAGGAGCATCAGAAAAAGCAGCTAAAATAATTTACTCTATTTTGAATGAAGCTCAATGATTTTCAAAAAAGAATTTTAAGAAAGATTGGATTTTATTTAGCCGATGTTGCAATTAATGTTCTTCTAAAAACATGTAAAATAAAAATCTATAAAAGTGATAACTCTGAAAAATTAATTTCGCATAAACAAAATTTTATAGCTGTATTCTGGCACGGATTCATGATTACAGGATGGTTTTTACATAAAAATTCAAATTGTGCTGCACTCGTCAGTAAAAGTAAAGATGGAGATTTATTAGCACATGTTCTTGAGAAGTGGGGTTATAAAGTCGTTCGTGGTTCGAGTCATATTGGCGGTAATCAAGCACTGGAAGATATGATTGAATTATTAAAGCAAAATTATTCACTTGCTATAACGCCCGATGGACCAACAGGGCCAATTTATAAAATGAAAGCTGGTGCAGTTGTAGCAGCAAAAAAAACCAGTGTCCCTTTGTTCTTAATTGGGATTGCATGTAATAAAAAAGTTAACTTAAAAAGCTGGGATAGATTTGAAATACCTTTACCTTTCAGCCGTATATGTGTTAAATATTCTGAACCGATTTATGTTGATAGTAATCTAACTTATGAAGAAACATCAAAGTTAATTTTAGATTGTGAAAATAAATTAAATAATTTGCAAAAGGATGTGTTAAAACTTTGCTTAAGCTAATAAGAATATTATTGTCACCGTTAACATTTATTTATGCATTTATTATTAAACTTAGGAATTATTTGTTCGATAAAGGCATTTTCAAAATAAAAAAGGTTAATGCAATTGTGATTTCAGTTGGAAACATTACTGTTGGAGGTTCAGGAAAAACACCAACTGTCATTTTTCTTGCTGATTTAATGAAAAAATACAAAATACAAGCTGGAATTTTAAGCAGAGGCTACAGAAGAAGTTCACATGGATATTTATTTGTTTCCGATGGAAAAAAAATCAGAACAACTGTAGATGAATGCGGTGACGAAATGTATTTAATTTCATCTGAAACTAATTTGCCAACTGCTGTTTCCGAAAGAAGAGTTGAAGGAGCCAATAGATTGATAAAAGATTCATCTATAAATGTGATAATTTTAGATGATGCATTTCAGCATAGATGGTTACACAGGGATCTTGATATATTAATTTTCGACCAGAGATTTTTATCTAAAGTTAATCAAATCGAACAAAAACTTTTACCTCTTGGAATGATGAGAGAATCTTTTGATTCTATTTCAAGAGCTGATGTTGTTATTATTAATAGAAAATTTGCAGAGAAAACAGAGATACCATCAAGACTTTTAAAATATTTCAACAATAAAAAAATCTTTTACGGATACTATGTAGTTAGTGGAATTTATGATGTAAAAACTCACAATGAATTTTCACTTGATGAATTCAAGGGACAAAAAAGCCTGGTCGTGTGTGGAATTGCAAAACCATATTCATTTTTAAGTGTACTTGAAAATAATGAAATTGATATAACGAATAAAATGATTTTTCCTGATCATAAAAATTATACACTAAAAGAAATTCAGAGCATACGAAAAAAATTTTATGAAACTAATGCGTATTCTGTTTTAACAACACAAAAAGATGCAGTTAAGCTTACAAAATTTTCTAAGGATTTGGATGACATAGATATTTATTATCTAAAGATAGAATTAAAACTTGAAAATCAGGAAGACTTTGAAGAATTAATTCTCAACACAATAAATAAAAAAGACACTATAACTACAGAATCGTTAACTTAATTAATTGGAGGTAACGCAATGGCAAAATCAAAAACGCCAAAGTATGTTTATTATTTCGGCGGCAAAAAAGCCGAAGGTAGAGCAGATATGAAAGAACTTTTAGGTGGTAAAGGTGCAAACCTTGCAGAAATGGTAAACATTGGTTTACCGGTTCCTGCTGGTTTCACAATTACAACCGAAGTTTGTACTGCTTATTACAAAAACAATAAAAAATATCCAAAAGAATTAGAAAAGCAAGTCAAAGAAGCACTCGCAAAAGTAGAAAAAGAAATGGGTGCTAAATTTGGCGACAAAAATAATCCACTGCTTGTTTCTGTTCGTTCAGGTGCAAGAGCATCAATGCCAGGAATGATGGAAACTATATTAAATGTCGGATTAAATAATGAAACTAGAGAAGGATTAATCAAGAAAACAAATAATCCTCGATTTGTTTATGATTCACACCGCCGCCTTATCCAAATGTACTCTGATGTTGTTATGGAAAAAGCAGCCGGTATTGAACCTGAAGAAGGAAAAGGTGTTCGTCAACAACTTGAAGCTGAACTTCATAAAATGAAAGAAGCTAAAGGATACAAGAATGATACTGAATTAACTGCTGATGACTTAAAAGAATTAGTAGAAATTTATAAAGCAAAAGTTCTTGAAGTTCTTGGCAAACCATTCCCCGAAGATCCAATGGAACAGTTATGGGGTGCAATTGGAGCAGTATTCCAGAGCTGGATGGGGAAAAGAGCTGTTGCATACAGAAGATTTGAAGGAATTCCAGATGACTGGGGAACCGCAGTAAATGTTCAATCAATGGTATTTGGAAATATGGGCGATACATCAGCAACAGGAGTTGCATTTACCCGTAATCCTGCAACAGGTGAAAAATATTTTTATGGCGAATGGTTACCAAATGCACAAGGCGAAGATGTTGTTGCTGGTATAAGAACCCCAAATCCAATTAATGAAGTTGGTAAATCTGAGCATAATGCACATCTACCTTCACTCGAAAAAGCAATGCCTGAAACATATAAAGAACTCAATAGAATTCAGAAAATTCTTGAAAAACATTATCGTGATATGCTTGATATTGAGTTCACAATTCAAGAAGGTAAGCTGTATATGCTTCAATGCCGTGTTGGTAAGAGAAATGGTCCTGCTGCAGTTAAAATAGCACTTGACATGTACAAAGAGAAATTAATAACTAAGGAAGAAGCTATTTTAAGGGTTAATCCATCACAATTAGATGAACTTCTTCATCCAATAATTGATCCAAAAGCAGAACTAAATGCTACTGCAATCGCTAAAGGATTGCCAGCTGGACCTGGTGGTGCAAGTGGTCAGGTTGTATTCTCTGCTACTGATGCAGTTGAATGGACTAAACAAGGTAAAAAGGTAATTCTTGTAAGAGAAGAAACAAATCCAGAAGATATTGAAGGAATGCGAGCTGCACAGGCAATTTTAACTGCCCGCGGTGGAATGACTTCACACGCTGCGCTTGTCGCACGCGGTTGGGGTAAATGTTGTATAGTTGGTGCAGGCTCAATTAAAATTAACTATCAAGAAAAATATTTTACAGTTGGAGAACATACTGTTAAAGAAGGTGATTGGCTTACTCTTAACGGTTCAAAAGGTGTTGTTTACCTCGGCGAACTTCCGATGGTAAAAGCTGCAGAAGAAAATCCAGATTTTCAAGCATTTATGAAATTATGTGACCAGATAAGAAAATTAAAAGTAAGAACAAATGCGGATACACCAGAAGATGCAGCTAAAGCAAGAGCTTTCGGTGCCGAAGGAATTGGATTGTTCAGAACCGAACATATGTTCTACGGCAAAAATTCTGAGCAACCATTATTCATTCTTCGTAAAATGATTGTATCCAAAACAGAAGAAGAAAGAAGAAAAGCACTCGACGAATTATTCCCATTTGTAAAAAGTGATATCAAAGGAACACTCGAAGCAATGGACGGATTTGGTGTTACAATAAGAACTCTCGACCCACCATTACATGAATTCGTTCCAAATCGTCAGGATGAAAGAGCTAAATTAGCTGAAAGTCTTGGAATCACACTTGACGAATTAAACGCACGCGCAGATTCATTACACGAAAATAATCCAATGATGGGACATCGTGGTGTTCGTCTTGGAATTACATATCCTGAAATTACAGAAATGCAGGTTAGAGCAATCTTTGAAGCAGCTGCTGAATTAATTAAAGAAGGTAAGAAGCCTTTCCCAGAAATTATGATTCCAGTTGTTTGTGATGTTAAAGAACTTAAACATCAATATGATATTATTAACAAAGTTCATACTGAAGTATCTGAAAAATTTGGATTAAAGAAAATTCCACATTTAACTGGAACAATGATTGAAATTCCGAGAGCAGCTTTAACTGCAAATAAAATTGCTGAATATGCTCAATTCTTCTCTTTTGGAACTAACGATTTAACACAAATGGGATTTGGATTTTCCCGAGATGATATTGGTGGGTTCTTACCAGATTATCTTGAAAAGAAAATTCTTCCTGAAGATCCATTCCAATCAATTGATCAGGAAGGAATTGGTACATTAATGAAAATTGCAGTTGAAGGTGGAAGAGCAACACGCCCTGATTTGAAAATTGGTATTTGCGGTGAACACGGTGGCGAAGCAAAATCTGTTGAGTTCTGTCATAGAATTGGCCTGGATTATGTAAGTTGCTCGCCATTTAGAGTACCAATTGCTCGTTTAGCAGCAGCTCAAGCAGTTGCAAAAGAAATGATTGCTGCAAAGTCTTCTAAAAAGGCTGTTAAGAAATCAACAAAATCAAAAAAGAAATAATTAATTACAGTGCGCGCAGAATTAAATTCTGCGCCGCATATATTTAATAAACAAAATGACTAAGGAGTAAAGAGGAGAGTAAATGAAGCTATCGGATTTTAAATACAACTTGCCCAAAACTGCAATAGCTAAGTTTCCTGTTTCTCCGCGCGATAAAGCTAAATTAATGGTATTAAACAGAGCTACAGGAGAGATAGAGAATAAGATATTCTCTGACATAATCGACTACATGGAAAAAGGAGATGTGGTTGTTGTCAACAAAACAAAAGTAATGCAAGCAAGATTAATTGGTAAAAAAGAAAGAACTAATGCTAAAATTGAAGTGTTTGTTCTCAGAGAATTAAATAAAGAAGAAAATATATGGGATGTAATTGTAGACCCAGCAAGAAAAGTAAGAATTGGGAATCGAATCTATTTTAATGATAATCTCTGGTGTGAAGTAATAGATAATACAACATCGCGCGGTAGAACAGTTCGTTTTAATGAAGATGCAGGTGATATTTACAAAGCAATTGAAAAAATTGGAACCACTCCCCTTCCTCCATACATTAAACGTGAGCCTACTGAAGAAGACAGGGAAAATTATCAAACAATTTTTGCTGAGGTTGATGGCTCTGTTGCTGCACCAACTGCTGGGTTACATTTTACTCCTCAACTCGTTAAAAAAATTGAAAAGAAAGGAATTAAATTTGTCCCTGTAATTCTTCATATTGGTCTTGGTACATTCAGACCAGTTGAAGTAGAAGATTTAACCAAACATCGAATGGATTCTGAATACTACGAAATACCAGAAGAAACCGCTAATGTAATTAACACAGCATTACGGGAAAAGAAAAATGTTTTTGTGGTTGGAACAAGCACATGTCGTGCATTAGAAAGCAGCGTAACAGCAGATGGATTCTCAAAACCCAATGCTGGTTGGACAGACAAATTTATCTTTCCACCTTATGATTTTAAGATAACAAAAAAACTTATTACAAATTTTCATGCACCAGAATCAACTTTACTAATGCTTGTTGCAGCATTTGCTGGTTACGATTTTGTTATGAAAGCATATAAAAAAGCTATTAAAGAAGGATATCGATTCTTAAGCTACGGAGATGCTATGTTAATTCTTTAATTTTTCTTAACCCCAAATTTTAAACATAGTAGTTTAGAATTTGGGGTTTTTTCTTTTAAAGTAAACAAAAAAATAACATGAAAACTTTCGCAATTATACCTGCTGGTGGAAAAGGATTAAGAATTAATTCTGAAATTCCAAAACAATTTTTATCTATTAATGATAAAGAAATAATCGCTTATACTATTGATGTATTTCAAAAATGTAATCTGGTAGATGAAATAATTATAGCTTCACAGAAAGATTACTTTGAACTATTAAATCATATTAAATTAAGATATTCTTTTACAAAAATTACTAAAATAGTTGAAGGAGGAAGGGAAAGACAATTTTCTGTATTTAATGCTGTAAAATCTATAATTGCAAATGATGATGATTTAATTATAGTTCATGATGCAGTAAGACCATTACTGCCACTTTCTGTTTTAGAAAATGCAATTAAAACAGCAACCCAATATGGGAGTTCAATTGTAGCTATCAAAGCAAAAGATACACTGGTTAAAGGTAATGAATTCGTAGAAGATTACATCGATAGAAAAGAAATTTATTATGTTCAAACTCCACAAGTTTTCCAGTATAAAATTTTTTATGAATCTATGAAAAAAGCAGAAAAAGATAAATTCATTGGAACAGATGAATCTATGATACTAAAAAATGCAGGTTACAAAGTTAAAATTGTTGAAGGTTCTGCATTTAATTTTAAAATTACAACAAAAGATGACTTAAAACTTTTTTCTTTAATATCACAAAGCAATGAACGTTATTAACATTTGAATTGTTTATCAATTAGTTTTTATCTAATTTTTCAACACAAAATTTTTTGGTGATATGTTAAACTTAGTATTTGTTATAATTCTTTCATATTTAGTTGGTTCTATTCCAACAAGCATAATTATAAGCAGACTTGTAAAAGGAATTGATATAAGAAATTACGGCAGCAAAAATGCCGGTGGTACAAATGTATTTAGGGTGCTTGGATGGAAATGGGGTCTACTTACAATCATTCTTGATGCATTCAAAGGTGCTGTTGCAGTTATAATTATTGCAAGGATGTATCTTGATAACATCCCATTTAACAATGTTACCCCATTTGATGATTTTACACTCATTCAGATATTTTGTGGTGTAGCCGCTGTAATTGGTCACATATGGACAGTATTTGCTGGCTTCAAAGGTGGAAAAGGAATTGCAACTGCTCTCGGATTTCTAATTACAATAATTACAGTTGATATGCTTTTAGCATTGGGAATCTTTTTAGTTGTAGTTTACTTATCTCGTTATGTTTCGCTTGGTTCTCTTACTGCCGCTGTATCAGTACCAATTATATTAATTGTCAGAGAAAATATATTTGGTGTCCATATACCAGGCTACAATACAATTTTACCATTCATAATTGCATTATCATTATTGGTAATTTACACACATCGAAAAAATATTGACCGCCTGCTTAAAGGAAGCGAGCACCAAATTTCATTTTCAAAATCGGACAAATCAAAAACTAATAATTAAGTAATGAGAATTTCGGTTTTAGGTGCAGGTGGCTGGGGTACAACCCTGGCAATATTGCTATTTTACAATGGCCACGATGTTACCTTATGGGAATATAAACGCCATTATGCAAAAGTGCTCGACAAAACAAGAGAAAATAAAATTTATTTGCCGGGGATAAAAATTCCAGAAGATATTAAAATTACACATTCACTCGAAGAAAGCTGCGACAATAAGCATTTTATTGTTCTTGCTATTCCAACTCAATTTATCCGTAGCGTTTTAGCTCAAATGAAGGATTTTAATTTTAGAAATACAACATTTGTTAATGTTGCAAAAGGAATTGAAAAAGATTCACTTAAAACTGTATCTCAAATTATACTTGATGAATTAAAAAAAATATCACCATCACAAATTGGTGTTCTTTCGGGTCCAAGTCACGCTGAAGAAGTTAGCAGAAAAATTCCTACAGCAGTTGTAGCAGCATCTTCAAATGGAGACACAGCAAAACAAATTCAATCTACTTTTATAACTTCATACTTCAGAGTTTATTCATCTATAGATATTCTTGGAGTTGAATATGGTGGTGCATTAAAAAATGTAATTGCTATCGGGGCAGGAATAGTTGATGGAGCAAAATTTGGAGATAACACAAAAGCTGCAATAATGACTCGAGGAATAGCTGAAATTTCCAGACTTGGAATTGCTCTGGGTGCACGTCCAGAAACATTTTCAGGTCTTTCAGGAATGGGAGACCTGATTGTAACATGTATGAGTAAACACAGCAGAAACAGATATGTTGGCGAACAAATTGGAATGGGAAAAAAATTAAAAGATGTTTTAAAATCAATGCAGATGGTAGCAGAGGGAGTTGAAACAAGCCGTTCTGTTTATCAACTGTCAATAAAACATAATATTGAAACACCTATATGCACTGCTGTCTACAAAATCCTTTTTGAAGATCTTGACCCTATTAAAGCAACTTACGAATTAATGACACGTGATATGAAAGCAGAAGACGAGTAATTAATTCCTATTTTACTTACTCCCCCATTATTATATAATTCTATTTTAATTTATTATATTTTCTTAAAAAATTTCATCACATGTCAGAAAATCTTTCAATATCTGTTCAGTATTTAAAATCTGTTGGCCCGAAAAGAGCTGAAGCATTTTCTAAAATTGGAATTAATACTATCCGCGATTTATTATTTTACTTTCCTTCAAAGTATCTTGACCGTTCAACAATTTTAAATTCCATAAAAGTAATTCAATATATCCGAGATGGTTATCAAGGTGAAGTAACAATTTTAGGTGAGGTAATTGACAAAGAAACAATTCATTACGGGAAAAAAAGTATTTTCAAAGTAAGAATGAAAGATTCTACAGGAATATTTGAATGTGTATGGTTTCAAGGGATAAAATATTTTATTGATGTTTTTAACGAAGGTGATTTTTTTGCTATTTCAGCAAAACCAGTTCTTACTAAGTATGGTCATCTTCAATTCGTTCACCCTGATTTCGATAGAATATCAAAAAATGAATCAACTGATTTTTTACATACTGGAAAAATTATTCCATTTTATAGAGTACCAAAAGAATTACGAGATAGCAACCTTGGCGATTTTAGTTTAAGAAAGATTATTCATCAAGCAGTAGAAAAATATTCTGACTATATTGAAGAAACTCTCCCACAATATTTACTTGATGAGAAAAATATCCTTCCTATCAACAAAGCTGTAAAAAACATGCACTTCCCGATTGACAACAAATCACTCATAGAAGCTAAAAAGCGTTTAAAATTTGAGGAACTTTTTTATTTCGAATGTCTTGTTGCACTAAGAAAAAAATTAATTGGCAGTAAAAGAAAAAATTTTTTTATCAAAGTTAAACCCGAACCAATAAAAAAATTTTTAGATTCTCTTCCTTTCCAGTTAACAAAAGCTCAACTAAAAGTTTTACATGAAATAAGAAAAGACCTTGAAAGTGATAAACCTATGAACCGATTACTTCAGGGAGATGTAGGTAGCGGAAAAACAATTGTGGCTCTAATTGCAATGTTAATAGTTATAACTAATGGTTGTCAAGCTATCCTCATGGCGCCAACAGAAATATTAGCCGACCAGCATTATAAAAATATTTCAAAATTATTAGAATGTATGAATATCAAAGTAAACTTATTGATTGGTGGTCAGAAAAAATCAGAACGGGAAAAAATTCTTGATGAAATTAAAAATGGAACAGCACAAATAATAATTGGCACTCACGCTCTAATTGAAGAGAATGTTGATTTCCATAAAGTCGGTCTTATTGTTATTGATGAACAGCATCGATTCGGTGTTATGCAAAGGTCAGAATTAATTAAAAAAGGGTTCAATCCCGATGTATTAATTATGACTGCAACTCCAATACCACGCACATTATCATTAACATTATATGGAGACCTTGATATTTCAATAATTGATGAAATGCCTGCCAACAGAAAACCTATTAAAACTGTGCTTCGTGGTGAAAGTAAATTACCAGATGTTTATAAATTTATTAGAGATAAAGTCAAGGAAGGATATCAAACTTATCTTGTTTATCCGCTAATTGAAGAATCTGAAAAATCTGAGCTTAAAGCTGCTGAATCATATTACAACAGTTTGAAAGAAAATTATTTGAAAGATTTAAAAATTGGACTTATTCATGGCAGAATGAAATGGCAGGAAAAAGAAAAAGTGATGCTTGATTTTGCTGCTAAAAAATATGATGTGTTAGTATCAACAACAGTCATAGAAGTTGGAATTGATATACCTGATGCCAATATAATTGTAATTAATGATGCTTTTCGATTTGGATTATCACAGTTACATCAACTTCGTGGAAGAGTTGGAAGAAGTGATAAACAAGCTTATTGCATTTTAATTACAAAAGATGAATTTGCCGTTCACACAAATCAATTAGAATTTAACTTCGATTATTTATCACCTGCTCAAATAGAAAAGAATAAAACTATTATAAGATTAAATTCAATGGTGAAATTAAATAATGGATTTGAGTTATCGGAAATTGATTTAAAGCTTAGAGGGCCTGGAGATATTTTCGGGACAAAACAAAGTGGATTACCAGAATTAAAATATTCTGATATCATTGAAGATTCAGAAATACTTTATGATGCAAAAGAAACAGCATTCACTATAATTAATAACGACCCACATTTATCTACCGAAAAAAATTTTATAATCAAAAAAGTTTTAAAAGAAAATTATCAACACAATCTTTTTCTTTCTCAAATTGCATAACACTTCGTAAAAAATTTTTTATCACAAAAAAATTTTTTTGTAACAAACTTCTTGAAAAAAAATTTTAAATGAGTATATTGGTAACAAACAATTAGAAGGATTTTGTATTAGTTCTTTTTTACTAAATAGGAAACTCAGAGTAGCACTTACATACAATTTAAAACCGGAAGAAGAAAATTCTTTCGAAGGCAAATTTCTCTCTCTTCAAAAGAATACAAACGAAATTTTATTTGATAAATATGCTGAGTGGGATACACTTGAAACAATTAATGCAGTTAAAGATGCGCTTGAATTGTTTAATGATGTTATTATGATAGAAGCAAATGAAGATGCTTATGAAAAATTTAGGAAACATAAACCTGATATAGTTTTTAATATTGCTGAAGGTGCTAATGGAATAAGCAGAGAAGCACAAATACCAGCAATGTTAGATATGCTTCAAATCCCTTATACAGGTTCAGATCCATTAACACTTGCAACTTGTTTAGATAAAGCACGAACGAAAGAAATTCTTTCATATCATAAAATTCCTACAGCAAAATTTCTATATGTAGAAACATTAAGTGATTTAAGAAACTTTAACCTCAATTTCCCTGTTATTGTAAAACCAGTTGGAGAAGGTTCGAGCAAAGGCATATTCAATTCTTCTTTTGTTAATAGCATTCAAGAATTAAAAGAAAGATTGGAATATAATTTGGAAATTTATAAACAACCATTTTTAATTGAAGAATATTTGCCGGGAAGAGAATTTACAGTTGCTATAATTGGAAATAATTCGGACATAGAAGTTCTTCCAATTGTTGAAATTAATTTTGATGAATTACCTGAAGGTTTGATGCCAATTTATTCATACGAAGCAAAATGGATTGTAGATACTCGTGATAATCCTCTGAGAATTTTTTCTTGTCCTGCTGAAATCGATAAAAATCTTGAAAAGAAAATAAAAGATGTTGCACTAAAATCTTATAAAATATTAAGATGCAGGGACTGGAGCAGAATTGATATCAGACTTGACAGAGATGGAGTACCAAGCATACTTGAAATTAATCCGTTGCCGGGTATACTTCCAGACCCGGATGATAATTCATGTTTTCCAAAAGCTGCACGTGCAGCTGGACTTTCTTATGAAGAAATGATTAACAAAGTTTTATTCACAGCAGTTAAAAGATACAATTTAGTATGAACTTTGAAAGGAAAATATTGATTTGTTATAATGAACCAGTTCGTTACTATAAAAATTATTTAGGCAAAAAAACAAACAGCAAAGATGACAGTATTGATTTATCTGAAAGAGATTTCCTAAATCAGATTTCTGACATTAAGAAAATACTCAGCAAAAAATTTCTGGAAGTTAATACTCTTGCAGTAAACAGTGATATTAAGTCGTTCATCAAAAAAATTTTATACTACTCCCCTGATGTGATTATTAATTTTGTAGAATCCGTTGAGGGCAACTCGAATCTCGAAAGTTATGTTGCAGGTTTATATGATTTGCTTGGTATTCCATTTACAGGAAACAACTCGATAACTCTTGGAAATTGTTTGAATAAAGTTCGAACAAAACAAATACTAAAATCACATGGAATTAAAACACCTCGATATTTTATTGCTGAAGTTAATCAGTTCCCAAAATCATCAGAATTAAAATTAAGATTTCCAGTTATAACAAAACTTGTCCGTGAAGATGCAAGTATCGGAATATCTGAGTACTCAGTTATAAATAATTCCAAAGAACTAAAAGGTCAACTTGAATATCTTTTTGAAAATTATAATCAGGAAGTATTAATAGAAGAATACATCGAGGGTAGAGAATTAAATGTAGCAATACTTGGGAATCAAGTTCTCCCGATTTCAGAAATTTGTTTTGATGGACTTCCAGAAAATTTACCAAAGATAATTACATATGAAGCTAAATGGTCGCCTGAAAGCACTTATTATAAAAATACAGTTCCTAAATGCCCTGCAGAACTAGAGGAAAAATTAAAATTAAGAATCGAGAAAATTGCATTGAAGGCATTTGATGCTTTAGAATGCAGAGATTATGCCAGAGTCGATATCAGATTAAGCAAAGAAAATATTCCTTATGTAATTGAAGTCAATCCAAATCCTGATATTTCGCCTGATGCTGGATTTATTAGGTCGGCCGCTGCAGCTAAAATTAGTTATGAAGAAGTTTTATATAAAATTACAGAGTTAGCACTACAAAGACAAAATTATGATACGCAAGCTGCAATATAATGATCGAGATAAATTGATTGAAATAATTAATTGCACAGAAAATTTTAACGAAGAAGAAAAAAAAGTTGCAGTGGAATTAATTGATGAAGCTCTTTCAAAACCTGAACACGAATACTATAATATCTATGTATACGTAAATGAAAATGAAGTTGATGGATATTATTGTATTGGCAAAAGAACTCTTACAGACGGGGTATATGATTTATATTGGATTGTTGTAGATCCTAAAAAGCAAAATAAAGGAATAGGGAAACAATTATTGATTCATGCAGAAGAATTTGTAAAAGAAAGAAAAGGAAGATGGATTTTAGCAGAGACTTCATCAAAAGAGAGTTATAACGCAACAAGAAATTTTTATTTAAGAAATAATTATTCAGTACTGGCAGAAATAAAAGATTTTTATACAATAAATGATAACCTCATAATATTTGGAAAATACTTAAAATAAATTAAAGGGCAATTATTATGGAACTCTGGCAGCAAATGATAAGGGACAGCATTCACTCGGTCGACCAGCTTGTTAAAAAGTTCAACTTAGACAGAAAAGTAGCCGAAGAACTTGATGGATTCTTCCAGGCAAGGATTAATCCATATTATCTAAGCTTAATAAGATATCCAGGAGATCCAATCTGGCTGCAATGCGTTCCAGATGTAAAAGAACTGGAAGATATCTCCGGTTATGAAGACCCGCTGCAAGAAGATGCAATGAGCCCTGTACCTAATATTACTCATCGTTATCCTGATAGAGCATTATTTTTAACAACAAGTCAATGCGGAATGTATTGCCGATTCTGCACTAGGAAAAGAAAAGTAGGCAACTCTGAAAAAATATCCATGAAACAACTTGAATCAGCATTTAAGTACCTTGAAGAACATACAGAGATAAGAGATGTTATTATGTCCGGTGGTGACCCATTGATGCTCACAGATACAATGCTCGAAAAAATCTTAAAACGACTGAGACAAATCCCTCATATAGAAATTATTAGAATTGGGACACGCATGCCATGTGTTTTACCTCATAGAATAACTTCAAAACTTGTAGAAATGCTAAAAAAATATCATCCAATTTATGTTAACACACACTTTAATCATCCATGGGAAATCACACCAGAAAGCACAAAAGCATGTGAAATGCTTGTAGATGCAGGAATTCCAGTAAATAACCAGGCAGTATTAATGAAAGGTGTAAATGATGATGCTGAAGTTCTAAAAGAATTATTTTTAAAACTTCTAAAGATACGAGTCAGGCCATATTATTTATTTATGGCAGATGAAACAAGAGGAGCTAATCATTTTCGTACAACACTTGATAAAGGATTAGAAATAATGTACAAACTTCGTGGAAATATAAGTGGATTAGCAATTCCACACTTTGTGATTGATGCCCCTGGTGGTGGCGGAAAGATTCCTGTATTACCTCAGTATATTTTACATAGAGATGAAGATAAAATTGTGATGAGAAATTATAAAAATGAAATTTTCATTTACCGTGAAGCCAAGCACGAAAAAACAGAATTAAAAGAGGAATCACAAATCCCTATTGAAATTTCTAATAAGAAAAATGGCAACACAAAGAAACCTAAAAACTATAAAAACATAACTACTGTTGAAATTCCACAATTAGAGACAAGTGAGAATTAAAAGGCTGCTTATTAATACTTTAAGAGGAATATAGAAATATTCAAAAGTTACTTTAGAGACTTTTACTGTTGCTTCAATTTTGAGTTAAAATATTTAATAGATCTTTTTCAAGAGAAACAACAGGTGTTTCTACTATTCTTCCTATTTCTTTTCCTTTCTTTTTTATTATAATTGTAGGAATAAGTTTAATATTATAATTCGCTATGTCAATCTCACCCGCGCTTTTATTCCTGTCTACACAAATTAATCTTAAATTTTTTTCAGTAAATTTTAATAAGTCCAGTATTTTCATTAGTCTCGGTATCTCTCTTCTGCTATCGCTGCACCATGTCCCCATAATAACATCTATTGTAATATCTTGAACACTTATATTTCTTAATGAATCAACAATTATACTATCAATTTTATAATCATCATATTCATTATTAAACCATTTTGAAAATGGTTTATATTCAATTGTATCTGTAAATATTTTCTTATCAACCAGACCAATCAACATTGGATTACCGGTTTTTTCATCAATTAATAAATTACATTTTTCTTGAGCATAAATTATCTCTAAACTAAAAAGTAATATCATTATGACTAATCTGAAATAACTATTTATTATTGAATTTGCGAACATCTAACCCCCAGAATAATTTATTTCTTAATATTTCAAAATAATTTTTCCTTTTTGAATGAATAAGCTGAATGTTGGTTTTACTCTTTTCTATTATAACTTCAGCTGGAGATTCATAAATATCTGAACGCTGCCCATCACAGCTTATGTGAACTTTTCCATATAATGACTGTGCTCTAATAGTAATTTTTTGTTCACTTGAAATTACAAGAGGTCTCATTGTTAAAGTATGAGGTGCAATTGGACTTAATGTTATCACATTAGAACCTGGAGTTATTATAGGTCCTCCTGTAGAAAGAGAATATCCGGTAGAACCTGTTGGTGTTGCAATTATTATTCCATCTGCAGAAAAAGTGGATACATATTCGTCATCAATATCAATTGATAATTCAATCATTTTGGGCCACGACCCTTTATCAATAACAATATCATTTACTGCAAAAAGTTCTTCTTTTTTATCGATAGTACCTTTTAATGCTATTCTTTCTTCAACAGTGTAATTATTTGATATTAAATCTGGAATAAATTCTTTAAAACTATTTACATCAAATTCTGCAAGAAAACCCAGCTTACCGAGATTAACACCAATAATTGGTTTACCTGAATTTCTAATTTCATAAGCTGAATTTAACATTGTTCCATCGCCGCCAATTGAAATAACCATATCAGATACATTTATTAATTCATTTAGCGAAACATATTTACATTCTTTCAATCTCTGGGTGAATTCATTTTTCTTTTTTAATAATGAATCACATATTAAAAAATTTAGATTGTTTTCTTGAAGTTCCTCAACTATTGTATCTACAACCTTCAATATTTCTGATTTTGTAACATTCGGAATTATTCCCAGTATCATTTCTTTACCATTTGTTTATTTTTTAATTTCCCATGCTTTACAATATTTTGTAAACACATAAAAAGAAGAGAAAATTGATAATATCAAACCATGTAATCCATCTAAAAAACCAAGTTTTAAAATATACATTTTGAAAAAAAGAAAAACAGGTCTTATCAAGATATCAATTAATGTTACTTTCTTATTGTTCGAAATAATTTCTTCTGCTGCCAGCGATGTGTAGATATTCAATTTTTTCAAATAATGTTCAATTGAAGGGTCTGTGTAATGATTCAATGGATATTTGAAATAACCTGATTTACCTTTAACAATTAAATTTTCATGTACAGCTTTATTATTAAAATGTGCAAAATTTTTGTTGAATAATCTTAAAACATAATCAGGATACCAGCCGCAATGTTTAATCCATTTTCCTAAAAAGTAAGCACGCCGTGGAACAAAATATGAATTATATGCAGGATTGGAATTCTTAAATGCGATTAATTCATGAGCAAGTTCTTTTGTTAGCTCTTCATCAGCGTCAATCCACAAAACCCAGTCGTTTTTTGTTTTTGTAAGAGCATAATTTTTTGTTTGTCCGAATCCTTTCCATTCAACAATTTCACATTTTACAGATGGATATGATGATGCAATTTGTAATGTTTGATCTTTAGTGCGAGAATCAATTAAAATGATAATTTCATCAATAACATCTTGTTGACTTTCAATACATCTTTTAATGTTTTTTTCTTCGTCTCTTGCAATAATTATTGATGATAATTTCACTGTTAAATTCTGTATTATTTATAAAATTAATTAATATCTCTAAATTGAAGTTCGTATAATTTCTTATAAATACCATCCTCTTCATAAATTAAATCTTGATGTTTTCCATCCTGAACAATTTTCCCTCTTTCAATTACCAGAATTCTATCTGCATTTCTGATAGTACTCAGTCTATGAGCAATAACAAAAACAGTTCTATCCTGCATAAGCCTTTCAATTGCTTCCTGAACGAGAACTTCTGATTCGTTATCAAGAGCAGAAGTTGCTTCATCAAGAATCATTATTGGAGGATTTTTAAGTATAGCACGCGCAATTGCAATTCTTTGACGTTGACCACCAGAAAGTTTTGTTCCTTTTTCTCCAATTATTGTATCATATTTTTGTGGGAGCTCCATGATAAAACTATGAGCATTTGCTGCTTTTGCAGCTTCAATTATTTTTTCTTCTGAACAATCTGTTAATCCATAAGCTATATTATTTCTAACTGATTCATTAAACAAAACTGTTTCTTGAGTTACAATTCCCATTAATTTTCTTAAATCTTCTATTCGAATATTTTTGATATCAATTCCATCAAGTAAAATTTTTCCTTTTGTTGGGTCATAGAATCTGGGAATTAAATCTACAAGAGTAGTTTTACCTGAACCACTGCTTCCAACAAGTGCAATTACTTTTCCCTTTTCAGCTTTAAATGTTATATCCTCTAAAACATAATCTTCTGAATCATCATATTTGAAATAAACATTCTCAAACTCGATTGAGTTATTAAAATCATTAATTGATATTGGATTTGTCACATTTTTTATATTTGGTTCTGTATCAAGTATCTCAAAAATTCTATCTGCAGCAGCACTTGATTCCTGAATGCGATTATTCACACTGCTGAGTTCTTTTATTGGCGGCATTAATTGAAATATTGCGAATAAAAATCCAATGAATTGACTTGCTGTAATTGACTTTTCAACTAACACAAGCTGTGCCCCAAAGTAAATAATTACAACACCCACAATTACGCTTAAAAATTCTGTAGTTGGACTTGCAATATTTCTTATACGGGTAATTTTAAGAGAAAGCTTAAAGAAGTTTTGTGTTTCGTTAAAAAATTTTTTGTTTTCATATTCTTCCATTCCAAATGCTTTCACAATTTTTACACCAGTAATAGTTTCATGAAGTCGATTGGTTAAATCTGCCATCTTTGCCTGCAGTAAACCACTTTGCTTTCTCAAAATTAATCCAATATAACTAATAATTATTAGAGAAAATGGAAGAACAACAAGAGAAAACAAAGTCAATTTCCAGCTAATAGCTATAGCAATACCAAGAAACACTATTATTTTAAGTGGTTCCCTGATTAAATTCAGAAAGACTGCTGATACGCTCGAATTAACAGCATTTACATCGTTCATTATTCTTGAAATTAAATTTCCAGTTCTTTCGTTTTTAAAAAAACTCATTGGGAGTTTATGCAGATGTTGATATGCTTCATTTCTTAAATTGCGAATCATTCCCTGTTCAACATGTGCAAGAAAATATGCCTGTAGATATCCAAAAAGATTTTTGCCTAAAAATGCAATTACAATTAAAAGACAAATTTTGAATAATATTTCAGAAGTAGAGCCGCTGAAAATAAATGCTTTGAAACCTGATGTTATTTCATTAATAAATTGAGAGACCCAGTTGCTCGCTTTATCTTGAATTACATTAATATTCTGCACAGAATTACCAGAACTAACACCTTTTTGTTGAAACAAAGTATCAAGCAATGGTATTGATAAATAAATTGATGCACCATCGAGCAAAGCTGATAAGATTGTAAATACAATTGAAGCTATTAAATACTTCCAGAATGGTTTGATATAACTTATAATTCTTAAATATGTTTTCATAAATTCATCACAAGTTATTTATTCCGCATCCATCATAAAATTGGATTCGATGATAAACAGAATCCTTATTTAAATTATATACAGCTATTTGTCTTATTCCATAATTTTGTTCATCAAAAAATAGGAAGTTTCCATGAACTAATAAATTCATATTCTCAGGGCCATAATAATTTTTTCTAATGCGCATCTCATTTGCATCAATAATTAGTAATTCACTTCTATTTACTTCATTTAACTTTATAATTAAGAAACAAAATCGTTCATCATTAGTCCAGATTATATTTTTCAAAATTCCTTCGTACTCATAAATAAGGATTTCAGAATTTTTAGTTACATCTCGAAGATAAATATAACTTTTCCCATTTTCTTTAATATTTCTAATTTGAAATCTTCCTCTTGGAGAAATTACAGCGGGTTTTAATACTGGAGGTTTAGGAAAACCATCTTTTAATATTTGAAAATCTCTTTTCTGTATTTGGGTAAGTTGTCCATGGGCATCAAATGAAAAAATATTTTGAATAATAATTTCTGATTTTATAGAATCTGAAAATGTTAAATTAACTTTGAAAGTATCTTCAGTTTCCCAGTATGTATATAATTGAATGCAATCACCAAAAGAATAAATCTCATCAATTTTATTTTCTTGAGCATCATACAAATACAATCGTACATCTTTAATAACAGGAAAAACTCCTTCCTTTTTGTAGCTTAAGGCAGTTGTAATAAAAACTTTACTTCTATCTTGAGAATGATTTAAGGCAAGAACTTTTCGTCCCCATCGACTCCATACAGGTTTTGTTTGTTTAGTAATTAAATTAAAATTATAGAGTGATGGCCTTCCGGAATAATTTGCAACAAATAAAAAATTAGCGAATAAGTCGTTAACAAAATTATCTTTATAAAATATTTTATAATCTTTTATAGAATAATTATTAAAAAGTTCATATGCTTTTATGCCAGCATTATATGAATTATTATAATTACCATAAAGTATCAGATACTTCTTTGAAGATAAACTTTTTATTGTGATACTATCCAATAAATTTTTATTCAGTCTATCTTTATAATTATATGCTTCGCTTAAGGATGAAAATTCCGCCAGACATATAGAATAAGAAAAATTTTGTTCATCATTTATTTTTGTTTCGTTACAGCTTAATAAAATCAATAATGGGGAAAAAATCAGAATATCTCTAATGTGTATTTTCAATTTATTAACCACGCGGATGATGATCACGGTGAACCTGTTTAATATATTCCCTGTCAATGTGAGTATAAATTTGAGTAGTTGAAATATCTGCATGGCCAAGCATTTCCTGAACAGCTCTTAAATCTGCTCCTCTTTCAATTAAATGAGTTGCAAATGAATGACGAAATGTATGAGGATGAATTTCTTTTTTAATGCCAGCTTGATTTGCATAAAAGTTAAAAATTTTCCAAATCCACATTCGCGAAAGTTTTGTTCCTCTCTTATTCAAAAAAACATAATTTTGACTTTTCATTTTCTTCTCAAGCAGAGGTCTTGATGATTTTAAATATTCATTTATCCAATAAATTGCACTTTGTCCAATAGGAATAATTCTTTCTTTTGAACCCTTACCAAATACACGAATTACTTCATCTTCAAAAAATAAATCAGAAATTTTTAGATTAATTAATTCTGTTACTCTTAATCCAGATGAATAAAAGAGTTCCAATATTGCTCTGTCTCTAATTCCAAGATAAGTATCAGTATTTACAGATTGAAGAATTTTTTCTATTTCTTCAAATGATAATACTGCTGGCAGTTTCCTTGATTTTTTTACAGAATATAACTTTTCTGTAGGATTTTTCTCTATATAATTTGAATCATCAAGATATTTCCAGAATCCTTTTATGGATGACATGTATCTTGCTACTGTTGCAGTATCAATTCCCAATTTACGCTGTTCATCAAAATAACTGGAAATAATTTCTGATGTAACATCATTAAGGTCGTTTACATTATTACTTTCGAGAAAAGTAAAAAACTTTTTCAAATCTATTTCATAAGAATGAATTGTATTTTCAGAAAGATTTTTTGCAAAGCGAAGAATTGTAAGATATTCCTTCAGAAATTTTTCCATCATTTAATTTTCATCTTCTTTTTTCTCTTCAAGTTCGTCTTGATTGGGGTATCTGATTCTTTTATGTCTTTGACCAATCAAAATATTCTGGAAAGCTTCTTTAACTTTTGTAATATCTTTGAAAGTAATAGGTGCATCATCAAGCTGCCCATCATCAATCCTTGCATTAATTAAGTTATTAATCACATTTTCGATCTTTTGTGGTTCTGCATTTGTAAGCGAACGAACAGTAGATTCACAAGCATCAGCAAGCATAACAAGGGCAGTTTCCTTTGTATTTGGTTTTGGACCTGGATAGCGATATTCATCAATATCTACATTTTCTTCACCATACATTTCTTTTGCTTTCTCATAAAAAAATGTAATTACCATTGTTCCATGATGCATTGGTATAAAATCAATAACTTCTTTCGGAAGATTATATTGTTTTGCAATTTCAATTCCTTTTTCAACATGATTACGAATAAGCTCAACACTTTCTTCGGGTTTAATTATTTCGTGTATATTTTCTTCGCTAATCTGATTCTCAATAAAACTACTTGGATTTAATGTCTTTCCAATATCGTGATAATAAGCTCCAACACGAGCAAGAATAGGATTAGCACCAATAGCTTCTGCTGCAGATTCAACCATTGTCCCCATTAACATTGAATGATTAAAAGTTCCGGGTGCAGTTCTTGCAAGTTCTTTTAATAAAGGATGATTAAAATCAGTAAGCTCAAGTAGAGTTAAATCTGTAGTGATTTTAAAAATTCTTTCAATAAAAATTATTAATCCATAAGTAAAAACGGGACTGATTAGTGCATTTGAAGCTGCAAATGCGAATGTAAAAATCATTTTGTTGAAAGAATCAAATCTTTCCAGACCAAAGGCTATAATGCTAACAATATAACCAATAAGAATAAAAAAGAATGAACGGAAAATTTGTGTTCTGTTTTTTATATCACGAACTGTGTAAGCAGCAAGAGCACCTGCCACGATATTCATCACTGCAAAAACATAATCGTTGCCTCTTAATCCTGCAACTATTAATGAAGCTGTTACTGTACCATAAAATCCAACTCTTGAATCAAATATAATTGTCAACAACATAGATACTACAGGAACCAGAACAAGCAGCTCTAATTGAATTGAAGCATTAATCTGATATATAAGAAATGTAATAAAACTAATAAATAAAAATATAATTGCTATAAGCAAAACTTTTACATTATCCTGATAAATTTTTTTTCTAAAAAGATATATATAAAGTATAAATGGAAGAGTCACAATAAGAATATGAACAAACTTGCCTAAATCTTGAGCAATTTTACCAATCAAGCTTATTTCTTCACCCTTTGCTATTCTATATGAATCAATTTTGAGTTTAATTTCGGGAGTTATTCTATCATGTTTTGCGACAATTCTTTCATTTTCGTTTACAATTCCAATGTTGCGTGGGATTTTTTCTTTAGCATTTTCAATCGCTGCCTGTGTTAAATCATAGCTGTAAATAATATTGGGTTTTAAAAAATAAGATACATATTCAAAAATGGCTTCATTGACTTCTTTATTAAGTCCAATATTTGTTTCCAGAAAAGTATTAATAAAATCGTTAACTGAGTTTCTATCGAAATAATAAGTTTTGGGAATATTTCGTTCGTATCGTCCTTCTCGAACTGTAATGCTGTCTCTGCTGATTTCTTTATAATTATAATTAAGCAATCCTCTCTGGTAAATTCTATCAAGTAAAATTACTGTATTTTGTAAAATTTGATTCAGCGATTTTAATTTTAATCCGCTAAAACTTAAGGGTGATTTCCTGAGCTTTTGAAATGTACCCCAAGAGTTATCACTTAAAAATATTTCCTCTTTAGATTTATCTTCCTTAATTACTGCATGTTTTGTTAAATCTAAAATCAATTTATTAAATTTTTTAATCGAATCAATAGAACTTACAGATACACTATTATCCCTCAAAAAGATAGGAAGAATTTTTGCTACGGCTTCCTGTTTTTCCTTTTCGTATACTTTGGGATCTTTCAATACTTCAAAAGTGGTAGATGCAATTAAATCATCTTTTATCCAGATAGAACCAACATTAACTTCTGATTCAATTGATTCTCCCTGTGGAAACATCAATACTATTAAAATTATAGTAACAATAACAATCAGAACTTTTATTTGTGGACTTTCTTTAATGTTATGTTTAATATTTTTTTTCATTTATGATTTGGTTTCCAGCAATAAGTATAAAAACTCATTTATTCCTTCTTCGTTATTATCCTTGCTTGTAATTAAATTAGCAATTTTTTTTATTTCTGGAACAGCATTTGCCATCGCCACTTTATAGGCTTTTGAGTGGAACAGAGGGACATCATTATACCAATCACCAATAACGGCTGTCTCTTTTAAATTAATTTGCAAATAGTTGCAAAGCTTTTTAAGACCTTTCCCTTTATTCGAACCCATTTTTCGTAGTTCTAAATAATAAATGCCACCATGATTATTCGATTTATAATATGATGTTTGAACACCAAAAGTATAAGGGAAAATCATTTTAGAATGTACTTTTCTAATTTTATTTGAGAACTCGCTAACCATTATAATTTCAAGAACTTTATCTACACAATCATGATAAGATTTTATTAATCTAAAATCTGCACCATACTTATCAACAAACGATTTTATAATAGAATTATTTTCAGTATAATGAATTGCATCATGACAGCATAACGCAACATTTAAAGTATATTTTTCCGATAAATTTAATGCACGTTTAACATGATTTTCCTTCATTAAAGATTCGAACAAAATTTGATTTGTAATTGGGTTTGCAACATATGCTCCATCCAGCGATATAATTGGAATGTCAATATCAAGTAGTTTAATATGTTCTACAAAGGAGGAAAGTAATCTTCCGGAGGCAATAGAAAACTTTACCCCTTTTTCTTTTAATTTTTTTACAAGTTCTATTGTTGTTGCACTAATTTTATTTTTATCATTTAATAAAGTACCATCAAGGTCAAATACAACAAGTTTTATTTCTTTAAGAAACTTCTTTGTATCTTTCATAATAATATTAATAAAAAATTACTTTTTCATATTAAAAACCACATTGTAAAAATTAGAAAAAAGAATTGTTCAAATTAATTTGATACTTCTTCTAAATCTTTCAAAGCTTCGTCAACTGAATTACAGATTTTCAGAACTCTATCGAGCTGAGAAATTTCTATTAGAGTTCTGACATTTTTTGAAGGATTAGCCAAACGAATCATACCTTCGTTTGTTTGGAGAATTCGATATGCAAGTAAAATTGCGCTCAATCCGGAACTATCGCAGTATTCTACTTCTGATAAGTCAATAATTAATTTATTAATATCTCCAGTATGTAATAAGATTGTAAATTCACCTTTAACAAATCCTGCGATTGAGGCATCAAACCTCTTTTCATTTAACTTGAATATTGCTGTATTCCCAATTTTCTTCAATTCATAATTAATATTATCACTCATAATATTTGCCACCATTAAATTTTACAATTGCAATCTACAAATTCATTTGATTATTAAAAAGAATATTTACTTAAAACATTCTTATGAAATTGAGAAAGTTTCTAAATGCAAGTTCTGATTCATTATTATAATCTCGATACAATAAATTGTAATAAGCTTCAGAGTTATCTTTTTTGAAACCAATCCTGACTTTTGAATCAACTACATTTGCAACAGCACTAAAAAATGTATTTTCTTTTCTATTCAAATCAATGACTACATCAAATGTTTTTTCTCTTAATTTATTGCATAAACTTTTTGATGGTAGATTTAACTTTGATATATCTTCTAATTTATAAGTTGTGAAAGTAACCTTATCCTTCGCAGGGAAAAAATTAAACTTATGTTCCTGCAAAAAAATATTAACATTTTTTTTATGAATTATTAAATATTTTATCAAATCAAGTGAATTATTTAAGTCAACTTCGTCCTGTGGCAAAATCACAAAGAAATTATTAGAGTTAGTAACAATTTTATTAAAAACTATCTGCTGATTTCCATTTCTTAAATATTTTTTTGACAATAAATAATGAGCCAATTTTTGCTTAAGTTTTTCAAACATATATTACTCAATCATTTTTAAGAACTCTTCTTCCGAAAGTATTGGAATTCCAAGTTTTTGTGCATTATCAAACTTTGAACCCGGATTTTCACCAACAACAACGAAATCTGTATTTTTACTTAC
>JARYLX010000049.1 GCA_029907415.1 Melioribacter sp. | reverse complement strand
TCAATGGCTTTATCCAGGTCGTCTATTGATTTAGGTAACCCAGTAATTATTGAATACAATCTTTTTTCTGTAAAAGCGAGGTCGTTATTTTCATTGTCTTTCAAATTAATTGTGAGTTTATAATCACCTAATTTAAAGTTGGTATTTTCAAAAGTATAGAATATTGAATTAGTGCCTTTTCTAATTTTATATGATGCTGATTGTTCAATTGAGGAATTGTTTTTCAAGTCTTCGAGTATGTATTCAAGAATCACATCTCTTTCCTTATCCGAATAAACTTCAAAATAAATTGGTAAACTTTTAGTTCTATTAGTTACTGTTTTAGAAACATTCGGAACAATTTTTTCTCCTGATGTATCTTTAATAACATCAGTAACAAAAATAATATCACTCAAACCAAGAGAATCCGAAATTGGATTTATTTTAATTTTATAATCAAGTGAATAACTTTTACGCGAGTCAATATCTTCGAGTATGCATGTAAGAAAATATTCTCCGGGTACAAAATCGAAGGTTTTATAAGAAAGATTAAAATTGTTTTTTGAAATTGTATTTTCAAAGTCATCAGTGCTTACTTTTTCTTTCCAGATTCTTTCGAACAAAAGATTTTTTTTGTCTTTATCATAAAATACCAATGACAAATTATAGCTTGCATTAAAGTTATTGTTCTGTTTAATAAATTGTATGCTGGAATAAGGAACCTGAATAAATACATCCAGACGGGTTTTAGCTGGTGTTGAATCAATATAATTAGCAAAATCAACAAAGAAAGCTTGTTGTTTAAACTGGCTTACTCCACTTGAAGACTCAACTTGAGCATACAAACAGCCGCCAATTAAAAGCATATATAAAATTATTCTTTTCATTTTATAAATCCTTTCTTTCACTTTAATTTACCAAATAAATCATACTCGTTGCAATCATAAATTTCAGCACTATAAAATTTACCAACTTGAATGTGATTTTTATTTTTTTGTATATAAACTTCACCATCTACTTCAGGGGCATCTCTTTGAGTTCTTGCTATATAAAATTCGTTTTCTTTATCATCAATTATAACTTTTAATGCTCTGCCAATTAGTTCTCTATTTTTGTTTAATGAGATTTCTTTTTGAATTTCCATTAATATAGCCTTACGTTCTTCTTTTATTTCTGATGGAATAGTATCACCAAGTTTATAGCTTGCTGTGTTTTCTTCCATTGAATAAGTAAAAACTCCAAATCTTTCGAATTTTATATCTTGAACAAAATCACAAAGTTCCTCAAAATCTTTTTCTGTTTCCTCTGGGTAACCAACAATAAAAGTAGTTCGAAGAGTTAAATCAGGAATTTTGTTTCGCAGTTTATTAATTAATTCAATAGTTCTCTTCTTTGTTATTCCTCTTCTCATTGATTTTAGAACATTATCCGAAATATGCTGAAGGGGGAGGTCAATGTATTTGCATACTTTTGGATTTGATGAAATTGTTTCAATTAAATCTTCCGGGAAATGTGATGGATACGCATACATGATTCTAATCCATTCAATACCATCAATCAATGAAAGTTTATTAACTAATTCAGCAATATTTCTTTTACCGTATAAATCTTTTCCATAATCTGTGGTATCCTGCCCAATTAAAATTAATTCCTTCACGCCTTTCGAGGAAAGAAATTGAGCTTCTTTAACTAAATCTTCCATCTGTCTCGATTTGTGTTTGCCACGCATCAGCGGAATTGCACAAAAAGAACATGGATGATCGCAGCCTTCTGATATTTTTAAGTAAGCATAATGTTTTGGAGTTGTTAATAATCTTTCTCCAATTAATTCATATTTAAGATTTCCTCCAAATTCTCTCAATACACTTTCATAAGCTTCTGTTCCAAAGAATGAATCAACTTCTGGTATTTCATTTCTTAATTCCTTAGCATATCTTTCTGAAAGACAACCAATCACAACTACTTTTTTAATTTTACCTTCTTTTTTTAATTCTGCTGCTTCGAGTATTGTGTTTATTGATTCTTCTTTTGCTGCTTCAATAAAACCACAGGTATTTATTATTAATGCATCAGCTTCTTCTAAATTTTTTGTGAGTTCTATATGATTCAGTTTTAACTGATTCATCAATCTTTCAGAATCTACTGTATTTTTTGAACAGCCAAGTGTTATAACTGAAATTTTATTTCTCTTCTTCATAACCTTGATTCTTTGTTGCACAAAGATAAATAATTAATCTTGCTCGTAGAAACGAAAGGATAACAAAATAATAAAATTCATATACATTATTTCTTTCTCTATTTATTTAACATCTTCATTACTATATTTATGACAAGAAAATTTTATAATTGAGTTTATGAACTATCCAGAAATTAGTATAGGCATATTAAGCAATAAAGAAATTCGGTTTGATTTATATGGAGAATTTTTTGAGAATACCACAAATAAAGGATTAAGCGGAAATTTTTTAGCAACTCTAAATAACAATAAAATCATTTTAACTCAGAATTCGAGAGAAATTTTTTCTTCGGAAGAAATTATTCTTACTCCTAAAGATATAGAAGAAGAATCCTTTGTTCTCTACGATGTTATAATAGGCAAACAATTTCACTGGGAAAGAAAAGAAAAACAAAGATTTCGCGGAACTCTAAAAATAATAATAGATGAAAATAATTTAACTGCCATAAATATTATTCCTCTTGATGAATATCTTGTTAGTGTAATTTCTTCCGAAATGAGTGCAAATTGTTCTATTGAATTACTGAAAGCTCATGCTATAATTTCAAGAAGCTGGGTATTAGCACAGTTAGAAAAAACAAAAAATTTTTCTTCAATAAATGAAGTTATTACTGAAAATGAAATAATTCGATGGTATCACCGAAACGACCACACAAAATATGACTTCTGTGCCGATGACCACTGCCAGCGGTATCAAGGAATAACAAAAATACTAAACGAAAAAGCCTATGAAGCCGTAGATATGACACGGGGTTTAGTTTTAATGTATGACAACAAAATATGTGACACACGTTACTCAAAATGTTGTGGAGGAATTACTGAATCCTACGAAAATGTCTGGGAACCTGTAAGATATCATTATCTTGTTCCAGTTCTCGATTACAAATTTGAAGTCGAGGGACTCGATTACGATTTAACTAAAGAAGAAAATTTTGAACATTGGATAAAATCTTCTCCTCATGCTTTTTGCAATACTACAAACAAAAAAATTCTTTCTCAGATTCTAAATCAATTTGATATTCAAGAAAATATTTCTTCCGAACAAAATTATTACAGATGGAAAATTGAATATTCACAGGATGAAATTTCTGATATAATATTATCAAAAAGTGGAATAGATTTTGGCAATATTGTTGATTTAATTCCAATCGAAAGAGGTTATTCAGGAAGAATTATTAGATTAAAAATTATTGGAACAAAAAAAACTTTAACCATCGGGAAAGAACTCGAAATAAGAAAGACATTATCAAAAACTCATCTCTACAGTTCTGCATTCATTACTAAAAAAGAAAATATAATTGGCAATATTCCATCGAAATTTATTTTATATGGCTGTGGCTGGGGCCATGGCGTTGGATTATGTCAGATTGGTGCTGCTGTTATGGGAGAAATGGGTTATTTATTTGATGAAATTCTATCTCATTACTACAAAGGTGCTAAAATTCATAAGATTTATTAATGAAAATACTTAAGACATGTTTATCAAAAAGTTGGGGTGGTCTGGAAATGTTTGCTCTCCAGACAGTCAAAGAACTCTTAAAGAAACAAATTAATGCTGAACTGTTATGTTATCCAGATTCAAAAATTCATAAGGAAGCAGCTGCAGAAGGAATTATTACTCATACATCAAAATTCACAGGTTATTTTCATCCATATGTAACCATTAAAATTGCTTCTTTTCTAAAAAATAATAATTACAATATAATTCATTGTGGTGCTTCAAAAGATTTATGGTTAATTGTTCCTGCTTTGAAATTAGCAAATATCAATACTCCATTAATTCTTTCCAAACAGATGGGTTCATACATTATCAAAAAAGATATCTTTCATAAATTTATATACAGCAGGGTTACTTATGCTCTCGCAATAAGTAATGTTATTGCAAAAAATTTAGTTGATACTACTCCTCTCCCGGAAGAAAAGATTTTGCTACTTCATAATGCAATTGACACAAACAAATTTAATCCAGAAAAAGTCAACAGAATGAATGTAAGAAATGAATTTAAAATTAAAGATGATGAAATTTTGATAGGAATGATAGCAAGATTTAGTCCGGGCAAAGGTCACGAAGAATTTTTATTTGCAGCTAATGAACTGACTAAAAAATATGATAATATAAAATTTATGATTGTAGGCGAAGCAAGCAAAGGTGAAGAAGAGTACGAAAAAGAAATTAAAAGACTTTCCCACAATCTCGGTTTAACAGATAAGATTATTTTTACAGGTTTCAGAAAAGATACTCCAGAAGTTTTAGCAGCAATGGATATATTTGTTTTTCCTTCTCATGCAGAAGCATTTGGCATTGCTCTCGCAGAAGCATTGAGTATGGGGAAACCATCTATCTGTTCAAATTCAGATGGAGTTTTAGACATTGCCGTTGATGGAATTACTTCGCTACTTTTTGAAAAACAAAACTGGAAAAATCTATCAGAAAAAATTGAGAAATTAATTCTTAATCCAGATCTAAGAGATAAACTTGGAACCGCTGCAAGAAAAAGAGCAGTTGAGTTTTTTGATTTAAATGTATTCTCCGATAAACTCATAAGTATTTATGAAAAGGTTATTAAAGAAAGGAGATAAAAATTTAGAGCATGACATTTCTTAATCCAGCAATACTATTTGGACTGATTGCAACTTCAGTTCCAATTATACTTCACTTTTTGAACCTAAGAAAATTAAAAAAAGTAGAATTCAGCACATTATTTTTTTTAAAGCAGCTTCAAAAATCGAAAATAAGAAGAATCAAAATTAAGCAGTGGCTGTTGCTTTTACTTAGAGTTATGATTATCACTTTTATTGTTTTTGCCTTTGCCCGGCCAACAATTAAAAATACTTCATTCACCAATAAGTCTTCCAACACAACTGCAGTAATTTTAATTGATAATACATTTAGCATGTCTGTTGTTACTGGTTCGGGTTCATATTTTAATAAATGTAAACAAATAGCCAAAAATTTAATTAACTATTTCAATTCAAAAGATGAGATTGCTGTTCTTTCTCTTGTTAATAATAATGAAGAAATTAAACCTTATTCTAATTTTGATTTTGTAAGAAAAATAATTGACAATCTTCAAATATCATATCAAACAAACACACTAAATGATGGAATAATTAAGGCTGCAAAAATTTTATATGAATCAAAAAATCTTAATAAAGAACTTTACATCATAACAGATTTGCAAAAAGGAAGAATTTATAATTCAAAAAAAGAATTGTTAAACTTATCTGAACTGTTAAAGAATGTTAATATTTATTTAATAGATGTTCATGAAAAAGAAGTAAAAAATCTTGGGATAGAAGAATTCAAAGTAAACAATCAAATATTTGAAAAGAACAAAACAATTAGCTTTTCTGCAACTGTAAAAAATTATTCAAATACAAATGTTAATAATTACATTATATCATTATTTATAAATGGGAAAAGAAGTGCACAGCAAAGTTTATCATTATCTCCTCATGAATCACAATTAATAAACTTCGAGACTAACTTAAATGATTCAGGATTAATTGAAGCGACAGCTGAACTTGAAGACGACGATATTAACTATGACAACAAATTTTATACAAGCTTTTTTGTTCCAGACAAAATCAACATTCTCATACTTACAGATAATAATTCAGACAGCAGATTTATCAAGCTTGCTCTATCTAATCAAAATGAAAATAATTTCCAAATTACAGAAAAAGATTTATCACTAATTTCTTCAATCAGGCTTGAGGATTTTGATGCAGTTTTTATTATTGGTTCAGATAAAATTAACGACAAAGACAAATTAAAAAATTTCATTGAAAATGGTGGAAGTGCAGTTTTAATGCCTGGTTCGGTAAGTTCAACAAGTTCATTCCAGAATTTACTAAAGCATCTTGATATTGGCATTTTAGCTTCATTCAAAGGGAAAATTAATTCACCTGATCTTTCAACTCAATTCGAAAAAGTTGATTTGCAACATCCTTTATTTGAAGATTTATTTGAAGACAAATCAAAAACCAAAATTGAATCTCCTGAGATTTATTATTACGCCCAGATATTAGCAGATATTAAAGGGAAAGCAATAATAAGTCTATATGATAAATCTGCTTTCTTAAGCGAATACAAAATAGGTTCTGGTAAAGTATTACTTTTTAATGTATCGCCCGTTTTAAGTTGGAGCAATTTTCCTGTTAAATCTTTATTTGCACCATTAATTAATAAAATTGTTTTTTATATATCTTCAAAAACAAAAAGTCAACAATATTTTTATGCAGGAGATGAATTAGCTGTCAATCTACAAAACACCAGAAATAATTTTGTGAAAGTTGTTCGACCTGATAAATCAGATGAAATAATTAATACAGATTCACTCATTAATAAAAATTTTCTTAATTATAGAAATACTGATTTAACAGGAATTTACAAATTTTACTCTGATGACAAATTAATTGATTATTTTTCAGTAAATCATAATCCAAAGGAATCTTCTTCCGATTATGAAACCTCTAATAATTTTGAAAACTACCTCAAAGAAATTTCTTTTGCTGGAAATTTTATTAATCTACAACCAAAAGAAGATTATATGAGAAAAATCTATCAATCAAGATTTGGAATGGAACTTTGGAAACATTTTTTAATCATAGCATTTATTTTGTCAATCATAGAAATGTATATATCAAAAAGCACAAAAAAAGATATGGCAAAAAACTGAATTGATTTAGATAGTAAATGATTTATAATTTAATATGGTAAAAAAATAAAAAAATGATAGAAGTAAAAAGAAAAGAAAGAGAAAGAGCAATATTAATAGCATTATCAACAGGAGAATATTCAGAAGAACAAATAGAAGAACATCTTGATGAATTAGAATTGCTTGCCGATACAGCTGGGGCAGATACAGTATTTAAAATAATGCAGGAAAGACCCAAACCCGACCCTGCGTTTTTCATTGGAAGAGGCAAAGCCGAAGAGATTGCTCAATTAATTGAACCCAACGACATTCAATTAATCATTTTTGATGATGATTTAACTCCTTCACAGGTTAGAAATCTCGAAAAACTATTCAGCAGAAAAATTCTTGACCGCAGTGGATTAATTCTTGATATTTTCGCATCACACGCAAAAACTCGAGAAGCTAAAACTCAAGTTGAACTTGCTCAACTTCAATACATGCTTCCTCGATTAACAAGAGCATGGACACACCTCTCAAAACAATACGGTGGAATTGGAACTAAAGGTCCTGGAGAAAAACAAATAGAAACAGACAGGAGATTAATCAGGACAAGAATCAGCAAGTTAAAAGAATACCTCGAAAAAATTGAATACCAGCAGGAAATTAAAAGTTCTTCTCACAAAAAATTTATTACCGCTGTAATTGTTGGATACACAAACGCAGGAAAATCCACTCTTTTAAATAGACTTACACATGCAAATGTACTTGCAGAAGATAAATTATTTGCTACTCTTGATTCAACAACGCGGGCATGTGTTTTTGATAAAAACAAAAAAATTCTTTTGAGTGACACTGTAGGATTCATTCGAAAACTTCCTCATCATCTTATTGCTTCTTTCAAAAGCACTCTAAATGTTGTAAAAGATGCAGATATTATTATTCATTTAATTGATATAACAAATCCATACTTTGAAGAACACATAAAAGTTGTAGAAAACACATTAGAACAAATGAACTGCGGGAATAAAATTCAGATAAAAGTTTTCAACAAAATTGATATTCTCAGTAAAAGAGAAATGCTTGATTCAATAAATCACAGATACCCAAATAGTTTATTCATTTCTGCAGAAAGAGGAATTGGCATAAACAATCTCAAAGAACTTTTGCTTAATTATTATGAAAAGAACTTTGAAGAATATCAACTAAAATTAAAACATCATCAATCAAAAAAAATTTCACTTATCTATGAACTTGCAGAGGTTTTGGATACAATTTACAAAGATGATTATGTATTACTTAAATACCGTGCAAGTAAACCTGTTCAAAGCAGAATAATAAAACTGGTTCATCAAAACTGAATAATTTTTTATTACACAATAAAATAATTTTAGAATTTATGCATTTCTCTTCTGAAGAAAATTACTTTTCTATTTCTTTCATATCCTTTAATAAAATCACTCTCCCAAACAAAAATAAATATGAGAATTAATATGAAATTAATAATTGACGGAAATTCATTAACTCTTAAAAGCATAGAAAATTTTTTATCAACCAGCACATCAGTTGAACTATCTAATGAAGCAAAGAAGAAAATTTCAAAGGTAAGTTCACTTGTTGACAAATGGGTTAATGAAAGAAAAATAATTTATGGAGTAACAACAGGTTTTGGTGATTTCTCAAATATACGAATTGATAAAAAGGATATCGAGAAACTGCAGGAAAATTTAATAATTAGTCACACAGCAGGTGTTGGAGAAAATTTACCTCCTCACATTGTTAAATTAATGATGTTACTGAGAGCAAATGCACTTGCAGGTGGTTACTCAGGAATTAAGCTTAATACACTTCAGCTTTTAATTGATTTTATAAACAACAATATTTTGCCTGTAATTCCTTCACAGGGTTCTGTAGGTTCAAGTGGAGATTTAGCTCCTTTAGCTCATCTGGTTCTATCAATGATTGGAAAAGGAAAAGTTCAGATTATTAAAAATATATTCGATGAGACATCAATTACAAAAACAAAAATAATTTCTTCTAAATCTGCATTAAAAAAATTTCGTTTGAAACCTGCTCGTCTAACAGCCAAAGAAGGTTTAGCTTTGATTAACGGCACACAAATGATGGCAGCTTTTGGTTCATATATTTGTATTGAAGCATTGAAATTAATTAAACTGGCAGATATTGCTGCTGCTTTATCCCACGAAGCTTTACGAGCAACGGATGATGCATTTGACTTAAGACTTCATAAATTAAGACCTTATAAAGGACAATTGATAGTAGCGGAAAATCTTCTTCAACTCTTAAAAAATAGCGAGATTCGAAAGTCACACAAAGTAAACGACCCGAGAGTGCAGGATGCTTATTCATTAAGATGTATACCACAAATTCATGGTGCTGTAAGAGATACAATTGATTTTGTCTGTTCTCAAATCGAAATAGAAATTAATTCAGTTACTGATAATCCAGTTATTTTTTATGAAGATAAAGATTACATAAGCGGAGGAAATTTTCACGGTGAACCTTTAGCTCTTACTCTTGATTATATGGCAATTGCACTTTCTGAACTTGCAAATATTTCAGAAAGAAGAATTGATAGATTGTTAAATGGCTCATCTGAAAAGCTGCCAAAATTTCTTACAAATAATGGAGGCTTAAATTCCGGTTATATGATGCTTCAATATACTGCTGCTTCTCTGGTATCAGAAAACAAAGTCCTTTCGCATCCTGCAAGTGTTGATTCTATTCCAACTTCTGCGAACAAAGAAGATATAAATTCAATGGGTTCAATAGCGGCAAGGAAATGTTATCAGATATTAAAAAACACGCAAACTGTTATTGCACTTGAACTATTAGCCGCCGCACAGGCATTAGAATTTTTAAAACCACTTAAATGTGGTGAAGGGACAAATATTGCTTATCAAACAATTCGTAAATTTATCCCTCCATTAAAAGATGATAGAATCATCAAGAAAGACATTGATAAAATAATCGAGCTAATTAAAACCAACACAATTTTATCTGAGGTTGAAAAAGTTATAAATATAAAATAACTCTATGTTTATAGTGAATAATTTATATTGTTCAAAATAGCTAATGATAATCCGGGTAGACTCCTATTTTATTTAATAACTACACCAAGAATTAAAATAATGATACTTTCTAAAGTAAAACTTTGATGAATGATTTAATTATTCCATCAAATATTTTTTAACAGCTAATTTCATATTAAAATTTATTGTTAAAAATTATCAAATATGTCAACCACACACCCATAAAAGGAATTGTAATAGAACATATTTTAATAACAATTGATAAGATTAATCAATTATCAGCCCTCATTAGTTTAAAATATGAGCCGCAAAGTATAGATTCTTTGCGGCTTAGAGTTTAATTATTCTTTCTAAATTCTTCCATGAATGTAACTAATGTTTCAACACCTTTTTTGGGGAAAGCATTATAAATTGATGCTCGTATTCCACCTACGCTTCTGTGGCCTTTCAAACCATCTAAATCTCTTTTCTTTGCCTCTTCGATAAATTTCTTCTCTAATTCTTCATTTGGTAATCTAAATGTTACATTCATTAGAGAACGGTCTTCAGGAACTTTTACTGTGCCGCTGTAAAATCCGTCGCTTGAATCAATAGCTTCATAAAGAATTTTAGCTTTTTCAATATTTCGTTTATACATTTCATCCAGTCCGCCCATATTTAATAACCACTTAAATACTAATCCTGCAATATAAATTCCAAATGTTGTAGGAGTATTATATAATGAATTATTTTCAACATGAACTTTGTAATTCAAATAAGTATGAAGACTGTCCGATGACCTTTCAAGCAAATCTTTTCTGATAATTACAAGAGTAACACCTGCAGGACCGATATTCTTTTGAGCACCAGCATAAATTAAGCCGTATTTATTTACATCAATTTTTTTATGAAGTATATCTGAAGATGCATCACATACTAACGGAACATTTCCAACTTCTGGCTCGGTTTTCCATTGAGTTCCATAAATTGTGTTGTTCGATGTAAAATGAACATAAGAAGCATCAGGGTAAAGTTTTAATTCAGATTGTTTTGGGAGGCGAGTAAAATTTTCTTCTTCAGTAGATGCAGCAATATTAACTGTTCCAACTCTTTTAGCTTCTTTCATTGCTTTTTTTGCCCATGAACCTGTCACAATATAATCAGCTTTGTTATTTGGTGGCATTAAGTTTAATGGGACCATTGAGAATTGCAGTGTAGCTCCCCCCTGAAGAAATAGAATTGCATAATTATCATTGATATCAAGAAGTTTTCTTAAATCAGCTTCTGCTTCTTTAATTATCTGGTCAAAAATTTTTCCTCGATGACTCATTTCCATTACACTCATTCCACAGCCTTTATAAGAAAATAAATCTTTCTGTGCTTCGAGCAACACTTCTTCTGGCAATACTGCTGGTCCTGCACTAAAGTTATAAATACGCTTTTCCATAAATAGATTCCTTTTTTAGTTTGTAATTAATTTTATCTGTAATTTCATTAAATCAAATGAACTAATAGACCATCTCTTAACTTTGGTTCAAACCATGTTGATTTTGGCGGCATAATTTCACCAGCATCAGATATATTCATCAAATCATCTAAGGTTACAGGATACATAGAAAATGCAACCTCGGCTTTACCGCTGTCTACAAGTTTTACTAATTCATCTGTACCTCTTATTCCACCAATAAAATCAATGTTTGTATCAGTACGAGGGTCTTCAATTCCAAGCACAGGCTGTAATAGAAAATTTTGTAATATGCTTACATCAAGATTATCTGATACAGTTTTACCCGCTTTAACATTCTCATTCGGTTTTAATGTATACCAGTTTTTATCTAAATACATACAAAAAGTTTGGGGTCTATCGGGAACAGATGTATTCGATTTTTCAATTAAGAAATTTTCTTCTATCCTTTTCAGAAATTCTTCTTTCTTCATGTTTAATTTATGTACAACCCTGTTATATGGTAATATTTTAAGTTGATTTGAAGGAAATAGAACAGCGAGGAAATAATTATATTCTTCATCCCCATTATGATTTGGATTTTGTTCTTTTTTTATTTTTTGAACTCTGCTTGCACTTGCTGCTCGATGATGACCATCGGCGATATAGAGATAATCAACTTTAGCAATCTCATTAATAATATCATTTAAATAATCATCAGGAAGAATCCATATTGTATGCTTAATTCCATCTATAGCAGTGAAATCATAAATTGGATTTAATTTAGTTATAACATTATTAATTATTTTATCAACTGACTCAATTGCACGATATGTTAAAAAAACCGGCCCTGTTTGTGCTTCTGTAATTAAAATATGATTTGTTCTATCATCTTCCTTTACCTTGCGAGTTTTCTCATGCTTTTTAATTATGTCTTTATCATAATCTTCCACAGAAAAAGTTGCTGCAAGACCAACCTGTGAATGATTTCCCATTACAAGTTTATAAATATAAATATGTGGATTATCATCAATGATTAACGGTGCTTCCATTTTCAATCTTTCAAGATTTTCCTTTGCTTTTTGATACACCTCATTTGAATAAACATCTTCTATATGAGGCATTTCTATTTCCGAACGAGTTACTCTAAGAAAACTTAATGGATTTCCTTTTGCCAGTTCTGCAGCTTCTTCTCTGCTTACTACGTCATAAGGGACACTTGCAACAAGATGAGCAACTTTTTCATTTGGTCTTAATGCTCTAAATGGACGAATAATTGCCATAATTACTCCAATAATGAAAAATTTATTATGTAAAATAGCATATAAAGGTATTATTGTAAAATAGAAATGAAGTTTAATAATTATAAATAATTATGCATAATTATGTATAAGGAATTAACAGTTTTTAAGCCTGTATTAAGAAATTTATAATTCTGAATTATCTTCTGCTACTGCTTTACCAAGTTTTTTAAGAAGTTCCCCCAAAGTTTTTTGTTCTTGTGTGGTTAAAACAGACATAAGTTGGGTAATATATTCTGCATGGGAATAAAATATTCTATCAAAAAGTTCTTGGCCATCTTTTGTCAATCGTACAAGAATAGCTCTTCTATCCTCTTTGCTATGCACTCTTTCTATTAAACCCAATTTCTCAACATTATCAAGAACAAGAGTCATATTACCACCAGTAACGAGCATCTTTTTACAAATTTCGCCAACTTTAAGCGGGCCTAAATGCCCGAGTATTTCAATTACTGCAAATTGAGGTTGAGTTAAACCATAGTTGCGAATATTTTCAGTAGTTCTTTTGTTAAAAGAAGAAAAAGCTCTTGCCAATTTAACCCACGTATTTAATGCTAAATCAATCTTTTTTCCGTATCTCTTCTTCATTTTATTTTACTCTAATTAAAATATTACTAATCCAAATTAATATTTTAATAGATATTGTTCAATTTTTGATAATATCCAAAAATAATATTAGTTCCTATTAAATTTTTTGTGAAGAATTTTTGTTCAATGGTAAAATATCATGTTAGTTGGAGTTAGAATTTAATTTTGAGATTAACATTTTTTATTGATAAATTATAATTAAAGAAAAGAGGATAGTATTTTGGAAACACAGGTTAAATACTTTACACCACAGGAAGCAAGAAAAGCACTTCCGTTAGTTAAAAGAATTGTCAGAGATATTCTAAATACAGCTTACGAAATTCGAATGATTACAGAATTTAATGGCGGTAAATTTGAAGGAAATAGTCA
>JARYLX010000048.1 GCA_029907415.1 Melioribacter sp. | reverse complement strand
CCTTATACTTTGAATACTACAGATATTTGTCCAGTTGGTGCATTAACAAATCAAGATTTTAGATTTAAAACCCGTGTGTGGGAAATGTCTAAAACTAATTCTATATGTATTGGCTGTGCACGCGGGTGCAATATCGAAATCTGGGTTCGTAATAATCAAATCTTGAGATTAACTCCTCGTCACAACGAAGAAGTTAATAGCTACTGGATGTGTGACAATGGAAGATTAAATACTTTTAAACATGTAAACTCTGAAACAAGAATTGATGGAACATTTATTCGCAAAAATCAAAATTTGCAAAAAGTTTCATGGGACGAAGCATTAAACCAAGCAGCCAATGAGTTAAAGAAATTCAAATCAAACGAAATTTGTTTTATAGGTTCCCCATATGCAACATGCGAAGATAATTTTGTTTTGAAAAAATTTGCAAAAGCTTTTGGAATTACAAAAATGTATTTTGCAAAACATATCAAACAAGGTGACCAGGATGATATCTTAATTCGAGAAGATAAAACACCAAATTCACTTGGGGCAGAATTAATTGGTTTAATTCCACTTGATAAATTTTATAAAGAAGAAATTATTAATGAAATAAAAGAAAGAAAAATCAAAGCACTTTATTTAATGGAAGATGATGTTGATGTAATATTTGCGAATAATGAATCAGACAGCGAAGTTGAATCAATTCTAAAAAAACTTGAGTTATTAATCGTTCATGCTACTAATAAAAATAAAGCTACAGAGATTGCTCATATTGTTTTTCCTGCTGCAACTTATGCGGAAAAGCATGGAACATTTGTAAATTTTCTGGGAAGAGTTCAAAGAATTAAGCCTGCAGTTGCTACGGTTGAATTAGACAGAGCACTTGATGGAATGAGCATGAGCCGATGGGATAAATTTGGCACACCATTCGACAGATGGATGCAGGGTCACAAATTTGATGCAAAACCAAGCTGGAAAATTTTAGCACTCATTGCTGCTAAACTCGGTTTCAAAATTAAATATGAAATGGCTGAAGAAGTTTTTGAAGATCTTGCAAATTCGATTGAAGCTTTTAAAGATTTGGATTACGATAAAATTGGTGAGATGGGAGTTCAGTTAAAAAGTGAGATAATTGAAATATCTAAATGAAGAAAATTTATTTGAATTTATTAGTGTGCAAGATAAAAATTGTAATGCAGGATTTATATCGCTTATTGTAAAAAGAAATATTTTTACTGCATTTAATGAAAAAAAATTTTGCTTAGCAACTTATACTCATTCTTAAATTGGAGAATTTCTTTGAAAGATTAGAATGATTTTAAATTCTTCGTTCACTTTGGCAGGCTCTGAATGACAGTGAAATAAATAGTCTACGCCAAAGCTAAATTGAGCGAAAAAGAAAGTCTAATACTAAGACTAAATTTTCTATTAAATATTGGAGTGCCTTTAAATGAATATCTGGGAAATTATAATCATAACAATAATCAAGATTATAATTGCACTTACAACTTTATTATTGTCCGTAGCATATATGGTGTACTTTGAAAGAAAAATTAGTGCATGGGCACAAAATCGCATAGGTCCAAATCGAGTTGGTTACAAAGGTCTTCTTCAACCATTTGCAGATGTTTTCAAATTATTACTAAAAGAAGATATTGTTCCTCAAGCTGCAAATAGAACTCTGCATACATTGGCTCCTGCAATTTCACTTTTTGTTGCATTTGCTACTTATGCAGTAATACCAATTGGTCCAACAATAAATTTATTTGGTTATGAAATTAAATTAGTTACAGCTGATGTAAATATTGGAATTCTTTACGTTCTTGCATTAACATCACTTGGAGTTTATGGGATTACACTTGCAGGATGGTCATCAGGCAGTAAATATTCTTTGCTTGGAGGAATTCGTTCCTCTGCTCAAATGATTTCTTATGAAGTATCAATGGGCTTTTCAATAGCAGGAGTATTGTTGTTTTCAGAATCATTAAGACCAATTGATATTGTAAATGCACAGCATGGCTGGATGTGGAATGCAATTCTTCAACCAATTGGATTTATTACTTTTGTAGTATCTGCATTTGCAGAAACAAACCGTCTTCCATTTGATTTACCAGAAGCCGAACCTGAACTTGTTGGAGGTTATCATACGGAATACAGTTCTTTCAAGTTTGCTGGATTTTTCTTAGCAGAATATGCTAATATGATAATTGCAAGCTGTTTAATTGTTACTCTTTATCTTGGCGGCTGGCAAATTCCTTATATTGATAAATTAGGGTTGAGCTCAAGTTTAACAACAATTTTACAAATAGGAGCATTTTTATTTAAAGTAGCATTCATGCTTTTTGTATTTATCTGGGTAAGATGGAGTATACCGAGATTTCGATATGACCAGTTGATGAATTTAGGATGGAAAGTTATGTTTCCATTATCACTAATTAATATTGTATGGGTTGCATTATTAATTATGATTTTCAAATTATAGTTTTAGAAATTCTTCTTTAAAGGAGAAAGGATTAATATGGCAGTCAAGAAAAGGAAAAAGGATTTAAATTTTTTTGAGAGAATTTATATAGTAGAAATTATTAAAGGGATGATATTGACATTGAAAAACATGTTTCGTCCCAAATTTACTATGGAATATCCAGAAGTAAAATTTGAACCGCCTGCATCATATCGTGGAAGACCTGTATTAGTATTAGAAGAAAATGGAGTAGAAAGGTGTGTTGCATGTGGATTGTGTTCGAGAGTATGTCCTGCTTTAGCAATTGAAGTTCAGCCTGCAGAAACAGAATTAGAAAAAGAAAGATATCCAGAGAAATTTGAGATAAATATGTTAAGATGCATCTTTTGTGGATTCTGCGAAGAAGTTTGTCCAGAAGAAGCAATTGTAATGAGCAAAGATTATGAATTAGTTTTTACAAATCGAGAAGATGCAATATTTGGGAAAGATAAATTGCTTGTCCCCGTTGAAAAACTTAGAGATAGAATTGAGTTCTTGAGGAGATTTAAATAAATCTATGAATATTTATTAAAAGTGAATTAGGGTAGAAATTGATGGAAATCAATAAAATTAAAAGCAAAGGCGAAACAATGTTAGAAAGAGCAGAGACTCAATTTTGGGCTTATCAAATTGAAGATGATTTAGAAAAAAAAGATTTAGTTTTGTTGGACAATGTGCAATTTATTTATGAATTATCTTTAGCAGAATTAGAATTAGAAGCATTGGGGGTTGAATATGAAATTACTAATGGCTTAAGAGAATTTAGGATTTTGAACAAATCAGATGATATTATTAGACTTATTAAAAAAAGAGGGTCATACTTTAAAACTGTTTTTGGCGAATACACAGATTATTTTCACATTATACAAAAAAACCAAACACGTTCAGTGAATCAATATTTAACTCATTGGATATATCCTTATAAAGGTAAGTTTCATCCACAAATGATAAGAGCATTATTAAATATAATTAGATTAAAAGAAGGTGAATATGTTTGTGATCCATTTTCTGGGAGTGGAACAACTGCACTTGAGGCACAACTTTTGGGTATTAATTTCATAGGCATTGATATTTCCCCTTTATGTGTTTTACAAGGTAAAGTTAAAACAAAAGCACTTTATGTATTAGATGAAATTATAGAATCTAAAGAAATCATTTTATCAAAACTCAGGACAAACTTGTTTAATTACGAAGAAGATTTTTATAATGTGATAGATAAAATTCCAAACGAAGATGTTAGAGACTTTTATAAACTGGCAAGGTTGTTAGCAGTTAGTGATAATGCTAGAAGAGGAAGGGAATTTGAACAATCATTTATTAAGAATCTTAATTTAATGATAGAATCTGTAAAGGATTATAGAGATCTTTATAAAATTTTGAATTTAACTTTAGGTGATGTTGAAATAAAAAGAGGTGATTCAAGGAATATAAATTTGCCAGAAAATTCAATTGATGGAATTATTACATCACCGCCTTACTCTATTGCACTCGATTATGTACAAAACGATGAACATTCACTAAAGGATTTAGGGTATGATATTTTGAGAATGCGAAATGAATTTATTGGTGTTAGAGGAAATAGTAAAAATAGAGTGGAATTATATAATGAGGATATGAAAAAGTCTTATGATGAAATGTACAGAATACTTAAACCTAATAAATATGCAGTAATTGTTATAGGAAATGCTACATATCAGGGACAAGAAATAAAAACCGTTGAATTCACAATAGACTATATGACTAAGATTGGTTTTAAACTAGAAAAAAATATTTTAAAGTTGATATTTGGTTTATATAATGTAATGAAAAAAGAAAATATATTGATTTTTAAAAAGTTCGAATAAATAGAATATATAGATTAAAATGGAAAAGGTAAAATTTAGAATTTTTCCTCGTTTATTGGATAACATTGGTTTAGCTATGTATAATAGTATCCCTAAGGCAATTTCAGAATTAGTTGCTAATTGTTATGATGCTGATGCTTCAGAAGTATTTATTGATATTAAAGTAGATGAAAACAAAAAAATAAAGGAAATTATTATTGAAGATAATGGGTGTGGGATGTTACCAGAGGAAGTTAAAAATATTTATTTATCTCTTGGTTATAACAAAAGAAATATTATTCAAGAAACACCTAAGTATAAAAGAAAGCCTATTGGTAATAAAGGTATCGGTAAATTAGCTGGATTAGGTATAGCAAAAATTATGAAAGTAATTACTTTTAAAGAAGGTATCAAATCAATTTTAGAAATTTCTAGAAATTATTTTGAAGATAAAAAAGATTTAAATTTACTTGAGTTCCCATTAGAAATAAATTATGATGTTGATAAAACAAAATGTGGTACAAAAATTTATTTAATTAATATGCTAGAACATGCATTAGAATTGGATACATCAGGGTTAAGAGAATTTTTGATTAAGGAGTTTGGTCTTACAGATAATTTTTATATTTATGTAAATAAGCAAAAACTTTCACCGCTTGATATAAAAGGGGAAAGAAGAGAAATAAAGGATAAAATAGAGGGGTTGGGTGTTATAAGTGGTAAAATAGTTATAGCCGAAATATTAAAGGATGTAAAAAAACCAGGGATAATTACATATGTTAGAGGGAGAGCAATAGAGGGACCAACTTTATATGATATAAATACTCCGTCACATTATTTTAATGTTGCTAATAGAATTATTGGAGAAATCAATGCAGATTTTTTGGATCCTGACAATCCTGAGATGACGATAGATAATTTTATTATATCTACAAGTAGAGATAGTTTTAATAAAAGTCATCCAAAATATCAAAAATATAAAACTTGGGTAGAAAATTTACTAATTAAAATTTCTCGGGAATTAGAAAAAAAACAAGCTGATGAAAGGATTAAAAGAATAAATCAAAACCCAAATATTCAAAGAATACTTAAAAACTTACCCAAACCACTTAGAGAAAAATTTGAAGATGCTATAAAGACAATAATACCTAGATTAAATAATTTATCGGACGATAATGCAAATACTATTATAGAATTTATTGCTCGTTTAGCCGAGACGGAATCTATGTTGCAAATTTTAGAAAGCTTAAATAAAGCTAGTGCAAGAGATATTGAAAATCTCTCAAAATTATTGGAAGAATGGGGCATTTATGAAATAACTGCATTATCAAATCTTATCAAAAATAGATTGGAAGTGATAAAAAAGATTAATGAAATGATAAATAGCTCGTCAACTAAAGAATTTCCAAATATTCATAAAATTTTAGAAAAAAACTTATGGATATTAGATGATAATTATAAACTCTATTCAAGTAATCAACAATTGAAAACAATTTTACAAAAAGAACTTTTGGATAAAAATAAACATAAACTTTTAGATAAAAATAAACGTATTAGAGCGAGACCTGACTTGATATGCAAGAATTTATTAGATCGCTATTTAGTAATTGAATTAAAACGTCCTTCATATAATATAACAATAAAAGATTACCCACAAGTTATGTTATATAACAATATATTAAAAAATAACTTCCCAAATTCTGAAAAATTAGACTGTTATCTTATTGGTAAAAAATATGATTCGTCAATGAGTAAAGAACCTACAATTCAAGGAAAAGTTACTATTTATTTAAAAAGTTATAATGAAATTATTGAAGAGGCTAAAAGAAGATATGAAGAGATTTTAAAAATATTTGAAGAAGGTAGAAATAATGAATAAAGAAGATTATACTAAATGGCTTGAAAATATTGTAAAACAAATGTTACAGCCTTTGAAAGATATTCCTTTTAATCTTGTTATTGAAGCAATGACAGGTAAGAAAGTTATTTTTTTCGACTTCAACAATAATGACCATAAAAGGGTTTTAGATTTATTGGAAAAAGCTGCTATTAATGCTGGACGAATGATTAATAAGAAAGGTATATTAAGATCACGCCCGAATGAAGTTGGGAATGATATTGAGCCTTTTGTTAAAGAGGCATTAAATTCTCAGGGGTTGAATGCTGAAACACCAGAAAGTGAAAATGGGCGGAAAAAATCAACTGGTTATCCTGATATTATTTTTTGGTATAATAATAATCCATATTATTTAGAATGTAAAACCTATAATATTAAGAATATTAGAACGAATCAGAGGAGTTTTTACTTTTCTCCCTCAAATGAATTTAAGGTAATACATGATGCAACTCATTTTTTATTATCTTATGCAATTTATGTTGCAGGTGAAAGAAAGCAAAATCATATCTATAAGTGTAAACATTATAAAATATTATCTATAGAAAAACTTTCTCTTGATGTTAAGTATGAATTTAACTCAGACAATAAAAGGATGTATTCAGGTAGAGATGGTGCAATAATTTTAAAAGAAGGTGATTTGTTGTAATTATATCGAGGGCTATTTTGTTAAATTATTTTTTTTATTACTTTATTAATAATTAATTCATCAACAATAATGTTTTCCAAAATTATTTCAGCTTCTACATTTGGAATTGATGCATACAAAGTCGAAGTTGAAACTCACAGCGAAAAACAACTTCCTTCCATAACAATTGTTGGATTGCCCGATAACGCAGTAAAAGAAAGCAAAGAACGAGTTACTGCTGCCCTAAAAAATTCTGGGATTGATATTTCTCTAAAAAAAATTACAGTAAATTTAGCTCCTGCCGACATCAAAAAAGAAGGAAGTGCTTTTGATTTGCCTATTGCAATTGGTATCCTCGCATCTAATGATTTAATTAGCCAAAATTTGCTCGAAGAAACCATGATATTGGGAGAACTTTCTCTCGATGGTTCTTTAAGAAAAGTTAAAGGAGGACTCCCAATTGCAGTTGAAGCAAAAAGATTAGGAATAAAAAATATCATTCTTCCAAAAGAATCTGTAAAAGAAGCTTCTATTGTTGATGGAATAAATGTTTATGGCTTTGAAACTTTAAACGAAGTAATTCAATTTCTAAATGGTGAAAATCATTTTGAACCTGTTTATACTGATAAAAATGAAGTATTTGCAGAAGTAAATAATTATCACATTGATTTTTCCGATGTTAAAGGACAGGAAAATGCAAAACGTGCTTTAGAAATTGCTGCTGCAGGCGGACACAATATAATAATGATTGGACCGCCAGGTTCCGGCAAAACAATGCTTGCTAAAAGATTACCTACTATTTTACCGCCTCTTACATTTGAAGAAGCTCTCGAAACAACTAAGATTCATTCTGTTGCTGGAATATTACCAAAAGATAAAGCATTAATAACAGAAAGACCATTCCGCAGTCCTCATCATACCGTAAGTGATGCAGCATTGATTGGAGGTGGTAGTATCCCTCGTCCCGGTGAAGTTTCTTTTGCTCATAATGGAGTTTTGTTCTTAGATGAATTGCCAGAATTCAAAAAAAATGTGCTGGAAGTTCTTCGTCAACCTCTCGAAGATTCGAAAGTTACTATCAGTCGTTCTAAAATGTCTTTAGAATTTCCTGCTAAATTTATGCTTGCTGCAGCAATGAATCCCTGTCCTTGTGGATATTTTACTGACCCGTCTAAAGAATGCACATGCACAACTGCACAAATTCAAAAATATATGTCAAAAATTTCCGGTCCTTTATTGGACCGAATTGATATTCACATCGAAGTTCCGCCTGTAAAATTTAAGGAACTCTCTTCTGCATCAACTGGAGAAAAATCAGAAGAAATTAGAAAAAGAGTTGTTGCTGCCCGTCAGATTCAATTGAAAAGATTTGAGGGATTAAAAAATATTTATTGTAATGCACACATGGGCACAAAAGAAATTCGTAAGTTTTGCAAACTCGATAGCCAATCCGAAGAACTATTAAAAATGGCAATGACTAGATTAGGACTTTCTGCAAGAGCTTATGATAGAATAATTAAAGTCAGCAGAACTATTGCTGACCTTGAAAATTCTGAAAACATACTTCCGCAGCATATCAGTGAAGCCATTCAATACAGAGCTTTGGACAGAGAACTTTGGGGGCATTGAGATTTAATTTATTAACAAAATTATTATATTCAATCAATGATATTAAATTATTAAAGGAAAAAATTATGAGATATAACATAACCTCAAAGATGAATTTTAATGTGGGAGTAATTCATAAAAATAATTTGAAATCATACACGTTTATTTTGTGCTATTTTTTAATCTTGCTTTCTTCACTAAAAATAATTGCACAACCTTCTGGCGGTCCATATGGGCCAATTTATCAAGTTTATGAAATTCCAAAAATCTCTGGAAAAATTTATTATGTTTCACCAGATGGCAAACCTGAGAATTCCGGAGAATCAATCATTAATCCTACCACAATTGAATCTGCTATTCAAAAGGTAAAAACTGGTGATGCAATAATTTTAAGAGGCGGTATTTATAGAACTGGAAATCTAATTTTTAATCAAGGAATTATAATTCAACCTTATAAAGATGAACAACCAATTTTTAAAGGAACTTATATTGCTGATAACTGGAAAAGTTTAGGAAATGGTCTTTGGGTAACTAAATGGGAAAAATTATTTCCGTCAAAACCTGCCGACTGGTGGATGCGTGATAGAGAAGGAAAGAAAACTCCACTGCATAGATTTAATAATGATATGGTTTTTATAAATGGAAAATTTTTGCAATCAGCAGGATGGGAAGGAGAAGTAGATGAAAATTCTTTTTATATCGATTATGATACTAAAACAGTTTACATTGGTACTGACCCAACAAATAAACTTGTTGAAATTACAGCATTTGATGGAGCTTTAATTAGAACGACAAAAGATGTTAATGGAAAAGTGGCAGATAGAAAAGGTCCAGTTATTCGAGGAATTAAATTTACTCAATATGCATATCGTGCAATTGAAATAGAAGGCACTGAACCAGAAGGACTTGCTGATGAAAAAACTTTTGGGAAAGATGTTGTAGGAACATTAATAGAAAATTGTGAAATATCATTTTGCTCAAGAGTGGCTGGATACATAAGGGGAGATAGTTTGACAATTAGACATTGCAAGATTAGTGATACAAGCACAGAAGGAATTTATATCATTAGTTCAAATGATGTTCTGCTTGAAAAAAATATTTTTACCCGTAATAACATCGAAAGAATTACTGGATATTATCCAGCAGCTGTAAAAATTTTCAATCAATGTCATCGTGTTACATGCAATGATAATCTAGTAATTGACCTGCCATATTCAAATGGGATTTGGTATGATGTCGGGAATGTTGACGGAGTATTTATAAATAATTGGATAGAAAATGTTGGGAATAACAGGACTGAATTAAATATTAATCAGCCATGGCCAAGTGATAATGGATTTTTCTTTGAAATATCTAAAGGTGCAATATGTGCAAATAATGTATTTGTTAATTGTGACCATGGAATATGGATATTGAATAGTTCTAATGTGCAAATTTATAACAATACATTTATTAACAGTACAGCTTGCATTTCAAGAAACGCCCGCGTGGCAGCTGGTGACCATTTTGGCTGGCATGCAAGCACAGGTCCAGATGTTGATAAACGCGAAGGTCATATCTTCATTAACAATTTATTATTCGGCGATAAAGATTTTAAAAGACCATTATTCTATGTCTGGCAGCCTGCATCACTTTGTCAAAAACTTACTCAACCTCAATTAAAATCTCTTGATTATAATTTTTATGTAACACAATCAGATTATAATACTTTAATCTTATGGAGCCCTATTAATAATGAAAAATGCCAAGCAGCATTTAAATCGTTAGATGAGCTTCGAACTTTATATCCTCAATTTGAAATTCATAGTAAGTATTACTCTGAATTTAATTTACCATTATTCAAATGTGCAGAGCTAAAAGATTACAGATTGCTACAATCATTTCCTGATGCAAATTCTGGCATGAAATTACCGGATGAAATAAAAAAATTAACAGGACAAACTAAAAATATTAAGAATTATGTAGGTGCATATTATCCTGTAAAGTAAGAACGAAATACAAATTATTTTACAGAGATGAAATTTTTGTTAGTGAATTAAAATCTTTTTCATGAAGAAAAGTTATATGCGAACATTTTATTAGGGAAAAATCAAGCGGTATTTAAGCATTAAAAAAAGATGTTAATCTCATATACTTATCCTGCAATTATTAGTTTGCTTAAGGAAAGTGAATATTATTCAATTACAAATTCATAAAATAAAATTGTTCACAAAAACACAATTGAATAATCTAATTATTCATTAATATGAATAATTATGCAAAAAATTTTTTTATAAGACTTGACATAAAGTTTTTTATACCTTATAATTGCAACCAAGTTATGGTTGACAATAGAAAACATATCGTTACGTATCAAAAATTAAATGGGCAGCAAAAGCTCTTAGCATTCGACCGTATAAATTTTGCATTTAACACATCTTTAGATATTCTCCTCCTTGGGATTACTATTCTAATTATTAACCTAATTATTCTAGGCTAATAGTAGTCAATCCCTACATTTTTACCAAAAAATAAATTAGGGATTGACTAAACCCATGAGGTATATCTAAAGATGTATAATTTTTATAAATAATTTTCGAGGTCTTATGAGATCTGATCTTATCAAAAAAGGATTTGATAAAGCTCCACACAGGAGTTTGTTAAAAGCAACGGGAGTAATTAAATCAGATGATGATTTCAATAAGCCATTTATTGGAATCTGCAATTCTTATATCGATTTAATTCCCGGCCATGTTCACTTGCAGGAATTTGGTAAAATTATAAAAGAGGAAGTTCGTAAAGCTGGAGGGGTCCCATTTGAGTTTAATACGATAGGAGTGGATGACGGAATTGCAATGGGACACATCGGAATGCGTTATTCTCTTGCAAGTAGAGAATTAATTGCGGATAGTTTAGAAACAGTTGCCGAAGCTCATCGACTTGATGCACTTATCTGTATCCCTAATTGTGATAAGATTGTGCCTGGTATGTTGATGGGAGCAGTAAGAGTAAACATCCCTACAATTTTTATTTCTGGTGGTCCGATGAAATCTGGTTTGACTCCATCTGGTGAAGTTGTGGATCTAATTTCTGTTTTTGAGGGTGTAGGAAAATTTTCAACAGGTGAAATAAATGAAAAAAAATTAAAAGAATTGGAAGATTTTGCATGTCCAACTTGTGGTTCATGTTCCGGTATGTTCACAGCTAATTCTATGAATTGTTTAATGGAAGCTTTGGGAATAGCTCTTCCTGGAAATGGTACAATTCTCGCTATAGATTCAAAACGACATGAACTTGCAAGAGCAGCTGCTCGTAAAATAATGGAGTTAATTCAACTTGACTTAAAACCAAGAGATATAATTACTCGTGAATCAATCTTAAATGCTTTCGCTCTTGATATGGCAATGGGTGGAAGTACAAATACTGTACTTCATACACTTGCAATTGCAAACGAAGCAGGTGTAGATTTCAAATTAGAAGAAATAAATAAGCTTTCTGAAAAAGTCCCATATATATGTAAAGTTTCTCCAGCTGTTAAAAATGTACATATCGAGGATGTTGATAGAGCAGGTGGAATTTCTGCTATTCTCAAAGAACTATCAAAGCTTGATGGTGTTCTAGATTTATCCAGACCAACAGTTACTGGCAAGACATTGGGAGAAAATATAAAAGATGCGGAAATAAAAGATAGAAATGTGATTAGAAGTGTTGAACAACCTTTTAGAAAAACCGGAGGACTTACAATTCTCTTTGGTAACTTAGCCCCAAAAGGTGCTATAGTAAAATCAGGTGCGGTTGATGAAAATATGCTTGTCTTTAGAGGTCCAGCAGTTATATATAATTCACAGGATGAAGCTATTGAGGGAATAAGAGGTGGAAAAGTTAAAGCAGGAGATGTTGTTGTAATTCGTTATGAAGGGCCTAAAGGTGGTCCAGGTATGCCTGAAATGTTAGCTCCAACAAGTGAAATTATGGGAATGGGATTGGGTGATAAAGTTGCCTTAATTACTGACGGTAGATTTTCAGGTGGTACTCGTGGAGCTTGCATTGGTCATGTTTCACCTGAAGCTGCTGAAAGAGGTCCTATTGCTGCTCTTAAAGATGGGGATATAATTTCAATTGATATTCCTAATTGCTCTCTTAATGTGGAATTAACTGATGAGGAAATTCAAAGAAGATTATCTGAGGTACCAAAATTCAAACCAAAAATTACTAAAGGTTATTTAGCTCGCTATACAAAAATGGTTACTTCAGCTTACACAGGAGCAATTTTAAGTTTACCAGAATAAACAAAAAGGATTTATTATGAATACAAAGAAAAAACAAATGACAGGTGCCGATATATTTTTCGAATGCCTCCGTAGAGAAGGAGTTGAATACATTTTTGGTTATCCGGGAGGCGCAGTCTTAAAAATTTATGAAAAACTTTATGATGTGGATTTTCTTAAACATATACTTGTTCGTCATGAACAAGGTGCAACTCATATGGCTGAAGGTTATGCTAAAGCCACAGGTAAAGTCGGAGTTGTTCTTGTAACTTCGGGCCCTGGTGCTACAAACACTGTTACAGGAATTGCTGATGCATATATGGATTCTGTTCCAATTGTTGTTTTTACAGGTCAGGTACCAACTCATTTAATTGGCAATGATGCTTTTCAAGAAGCCGATATTTGTGGAATTACCAGACCTATAACAAAACATAATTTTCTTGTTCGTGATATCTCAGAATTAGCATCAACAATCAAACAAGCTTTTTATATTGCATCAACAGGAAGACCAGGACCAGTTGTTGTTGATTTACCTAAAAATGTAATTAATAGCATCGCAGAATTTCATTATCCTGAAAAAGTTGAGCTTAGAGGATATAAACCAAGAATATTTGGCCACCAGAACCAAATTAAAAAAGCAGCAATGATGATTCAAAAATCGAAGAGACCATTACTTTATGTCGGAGGTGGAGTTATTATGTCAGGGGGTCATCGTGAATTATATCTCCTGGCAAAAGAAAATAATCTTCCTGTAACTATGACACTTCAGGGTTTGGGTGCTTTCCCAGGAACAGAACCACAATCACTTGGCATGCTTGGAATGCATGGAACTTATTGGGCAAATCAAGCAGTGAATAATTGTGACTTACTTATATCTCTTGGTGCAAGATTCGATGATAGAGTTACAGGT
>JARYLX010000047.1 GCA_029907415.1 Melioribacter sp. | reverse complement strand
AAAAACTGATTAATGACACCATCGAAGAACTTATTTCAAAACATTATTTAAATGATTATGAATTTTGTAAAGCTTATGTTGAAGAAAGATTTTACAGAAAAAAAATTGGTATCAATAAAATCAAGGCTGAACTAATTAAAAAAGGAATTGAGAGAAATATTATTGAAGATGTTCTGTATTTGATTGATGATAATTCATCTTTTCATACAGCTTATGAACTTGCTAAAAAAAAGTTAAGCTCTTATCAATTCAAAAAACTGGATAATCAGAAAATAAAACAAAAACTATTTTCGTTTTTATCTTCACGAGGGTATCCATCAGATATAATATTCAAAGTAATGGATAAACTTAATATTCATGAAAATGAATGGACTTAAATTTTGTAGATAATTTCAATATTAGTATTTTTGCAACTAAATTTTTGTAACAAGTTCAGTCTCCTGACTATTAATCACTATTCTTAGAGGAAATAGGTGAAAGTTTTAACAAGGTGTAATAAAAATTTTATGTTAATTTTTCATTTTTAAAAATGAAAGACCACTTTGTGTGGTCTTTTTTGTTAATAAATATGACTTCAAAGAAAAAATTAATAAAATCTGGAGGATGAAATGAAAGATTCAAAAATAGAATTTGAAGGTTTGACATTTGATGATATTTTATTGATACCAGCACGTTCATCAGTTTTACCAAGAGAAACTGATATTACATCATACCTAACACGTGAAATCAAATTGAATATTCCATTTATTTCTGCAGCAATGGATACAGTTACAGAATCTCAAATGGCAATTGCAATGGCGGCTCAGGGTGGAATTGGAATTATTCATAAAAATATGTCAATAGAACGCCAGGCTGATGAAGTTGATAAAGTTAAAAGGTCTGAAAGCGGGATGATTGTTAATCCAATTACATTAACTCCAGAAAGAAAAATTTATGAAGCCGAAGAAATAATGGCTAAATATCATATCTCTGGAATTCCAATAGTTGATAAAGAAGGAAAACTAATTGGAATATTAACAAATAGGGATTTGCGTTTCGAGCACAATAGAAATCTTACAGTTGAACAATTGATGACAAAAGAAAATTTAATTACTGCACCTGTAGGTACAACACTGCATGAAGCTGAAAAAATATTACATAAAAATCGAATTGAAAAATTACCTGTTGTAGACAAAAAAGGTTATTTAAAAGGTTTGATTACTTATAAAGACATTATGAAAAAGAAAAAATTTCCCAATGCATGCAAAGATGAACTTGGAAGATTAAGAGTTGGAGCAGCAGTGGGAATTGCAAAAGACACTATTGAAAGAGTAGAAGCATTGGTAAGTGCTAATGTTGATGTTATAGTTGTTGATACTGCTCATGGCCACTCTGAAGGTGTAATTAAAATGGTAAAACAAATAAGAAAAAAATTTAAGAATTTGCAATTAATTGCCGGTAATATTGTGACAGGAGAAGCAGCATTAGAATTGGCTGCATGCGGTGTAGATGCGGTAAAGGTTGGAATTGGCCCTGCTTCAATTTGTACTACACGAGTGATTGCAGGAGTTGGTGTTCCACAAATTAGTTCTATACAAGCAGTTGCAAGAGCATTGAAAGGTAAAAATATTCCAATTATTGCTGATGGTGGAATTAAACAAACTGGTGATGTTGCTAAAGCTATTGCAGCCGGGGCCGACACTGTAATGATGGGTGCTATGTTTGCTGGATGTGATGAAGCTCCAGGTGAAAAAGTTTTATTTGAAGGCAGAAGTTTTAAAGTTTATAGAGGAATGGGTTCGTTAGGTGCAATGAAACAGGGAAGTAGTGATAGATATTTTCAAGATATGGAAGATGATATTAAAAAATTAGTGCCTGAAGGAATTGAAGGACGAGTTCCGTATAAAGGCGCACTGGCTGATACAATTTATCAGTTTGTTGGTGGACTTAGAGCTGCTATGGGCTACTGCGGTGTAAGAACAATTAAGGAATTAAAAACAAAAGCAAAATTTGTAAAAATTTCACTTGCAGGATTGCGTGAAAGTCATCCACATGATGTTATTATAACTGAAGAAGCTCCAAACTATCAAACAATAACTAAGATATAAAAAAATTGTTTTTCTTTTACTGAAGGTTTAAAATGTATAAAGCTCTTATTCTTGCTTATTATTATCCCCCAATGGGTTTAAGCGGGGTTCAAAGAACACTTAAATTTACTAAATACATGCCTCAATTTAACTGGCAGCCTGTTGTTATTACAACTGGTAATGTAGCATATTATGCACATGATTTTAGCTTATTAAAAGAAGCTGAAAATGCAGGTGGTCAGATTATTAGAACAGAAGCTTTTGATATTAATTCAATTATTGGGAAAAAAATTCAAACTGTTAATATCCCGAAGGAATTTTTGAGAAAATTATTTTCTAATTTCTCAAAAATCTTTTTTATCCCTGATAATAAAAAATCATGGGCTAAAAAAGCCTACTCAACTGCAAAAGAATTATTACAAAAAGAAAAATTTGATGTTTTATTTGTTACTGTTCCACCTTATTCAAGTTTTATTTATGCTGCAGAATTAAAAAAAGAATTTAACATTCCATTAATTGTTGATTATAGAGATTTATGGTTCGAAAATCATTTTGCATTTTATTTAACACCTTATCATAAAAGTAAAAATAAAAAGTTAGAATATAGTTCTCTCAAAGCTGCAGATAAAATTATCGTTATCAATAGAAGAATTAAAGAAAAATTATTAACTCATTATCCATTCCTTTCATTTGATGAAATAATAATAATTCCACACGGATTCGACCCCGAAGACTTCAATGTAACAGTTGAAGATGAACTTAAACCAGCAAATAAATTAAGATTTACTTATTCGGGAATGTTTTATGAAAATATCACCCCAGAATTTTTTTTGAAAGCCTTTAAAAAAATTTCAATTGAAAGACCAGATTTAGCTGCTAATATTGAATTAGAATTTATTGGTTTATTTAGAGATGAATATAAGAAATTAATTAACGAACTTAACCTAAATGAATTTGTTAAAATTCATGGATATCTTGAACATAAAGAAGCAGTAAAAAAATTATTAGCTGCAGATGTATTATGGATGATGATTGGTAATAATCTTAAGAATGCAGATACGATATCAACAAGCAAATTATTTGAATATTTTGGCTCTAGGAAACCAATCCTTGGTTGTGTTCCTGATGGGGCTGCTAAATCAGCTTTAATTGAATATGGAGCTTCATTTATTACATCACCAGATAACATTGATGAAATCAAAGATAAAATTATTGAAATACATTCTTTATATGTTAATAAAAATTTTCCTAAACCAAATGAAGAATTTATTCAAAAACATAATAGAATTTATTTAACTGAACAATTAATCACACAATTTCAATTTAGTCTAAAGGATTTATTATGAAAGTAGCAGTAATTGGTTCAGGTGGAAGAGAACATGCATTAGCATGGAAAATTTCTCAAAGTTCATTTTTAAAAGAATTGTATGTAATACCGGGAAATCCAGGAACAAAATTTCTAGGCAAAAATATTGCTATTGATATTAATGATATAAATGAAGTGGTTAAATATTGTGTCGAATTAAAAGTAGACTTAGTAGTTGTAGGACCTGAAAAGCCATTGACTGAAGGAATAGCTGATTTACTAATGGAACAGGGTGTTAAAGTTTTTGGTCCTACAAAAGCTGCTGCAAGAATTGAAGGAGAAAAATCTTTTGCCAAAAACTTAATGAAAAAATTTGGAATCCCAACAGCAGATTATCAAATATTTACAAAAGAAGAACATAAAAGTGCATTAGAATATCTAAGAAAAATTAAATATCCTGTTGTTATAAAAGCTGATGGATTAGCTGCCGGGAAAGGGGTAGTAATATGTGAAAATCTCGATGAAGCTGAAAATGCCATTAACGATTGTTTTATTAATTCAGCTTTTGGAGATGCAGGCAACAAAGTAGTAATTGAAGAATTTATGAGAGGTCAGGAGGCATCTGTTTTTGCAATCACAGATGGTGATGATTTTATTCTATTACCAGTTGCTCAAGACCACAAAAGAATTGGAGAAGGAGATACAGGCAAAAATACAGGTGGTATGGGTTCTTATGCTCCAACTCCATTTGTCAATGATGACATGGTAAAAATAATTTCAGAAACAATTGTAAGACCAACTATTAATGCAATGAAAGAGACAGGCAATAAATATATTGGTTGCCTCTATTGTGGTTTAATGTTAACAGATGAAGGTCCTAAAGTAGTAGAATTTAATTGCAGATTCGGTGACCCCGAAACACAATCTGTTTTGCCACTCTTAGATGGTGATTTTTTAAATTTATTATATTCTGCATCTTCCGGAGCACTAAATAAAAATTCTGTTTATTATAATGGCGGTTCATCGGTTTGTATAGTTATTGCTGCCAAAGGTTATCCTGAGAAGTATGAAAAAGGAAAAGAAATTACAGGATTGGATTCAATAAAAGATGATGATATAATTATTTTTCATGCGGGAACAATAGAAAAAGAAGGTAAAATTTATACAAATGGGGGGCGAGTACTAAATATTACATCTTTTATAAAAGAAAATAATTTATTGCTTGCTAAAAAAAGAAGTTACGAAGCTATTTCAAAAATATACTTTGATGGTATGTATTTCCGTAAAGACATTGCTGATAAAGCTATATACAGGTAATCAACCTGGAGGCCAGTTCATTTTTCTTCCGCCAAGCAAATGAAGATGCAAATGATAAACCTCCTGGCCTGCATCAGGTCCACAATTAATAACTATTCTATAACCTGATTCACTTATTCCTAAATCTTTTGCAATTTTATTTGCTGTATCAAATAATTCACCCAATAAGGGAGCATGAATTTTGGAATCAATATCTTTAGTTGTAGCAATATCTGTAGTTTTCGGTATAATTAAAATATGGACAGGAGCTTGAGGATTGATGTCCTTAAATGCCAATACATTATCAGTTTCATAAACAATATCTGCAGGAATTTCTTTACGAATAATTTTTGCAAAAATTGTTTCTGCCATGTTTCACCTCTTTTCTATTCCATATTTTTTGATTTTGTTATAAAGATGACTTCTTTGTATTCCAAGTATATCCGCTGTTTTGCTTATGTTCCACCCATTAGCTTCCAATTGTTTCTGGATAAATGCTTTTTCAGCTTTTTCTTTGAATTCTTGAAATGTATTAGATGTGTTTAGTATTTCATCTAAACGAGATGATGAATCAGGCAAGTATGATTTTATTTCTTTTGGTGTAATTAATGCAGAAGATTCCATTATAACTACTCTTTCAATAAAATTTCTTAATTCACGAACATTTCCTTTCCAGGGTAAATCCTGTAAAATTTTTATTGTATCTTCATGCCATGTTTTTTGAGGAAATTTATTTTTGTTGCAAATTATTTTTGAAAAGTGTTCTATTAACAAAGGAATATCTTCTTTTCTTTCTCTCAATGGAGGAATATGAATTGGAATAACATTTAATCTATGATATAAATCTTCCCTGAAATTTCCTTTTTCTATTTCTTTCAATAAATCTTTATTTGTTGCAGATATTATTCTCACATCAACTTCAATTTTATTAGAACCTCCAACTCGTTCAATTTTTCCTTCTTCAATTGCTCGAAGAACTTTAGCTTGTGCTTGAAGACTCATATCCCCAATCTCATCAAGAAAAAGATTACTCCCATCTGCTAATTCAAATTTACCAATTCGTTGTTTTATTGCTCCTGTGAAAGAACCTTTCTCATGACCAAACAATTCTGATTCAATAAGTTCTTGTGGAATTGCAGCACAATTTACTTCAATTAAATCTTTATGTGAACGATTACTCTGACGATGTATTTCTTGTGCAACAAGTTCTTTTCCTGTTCCATTCTCGCCTGTAATTAAAATTCTTGCATCTGTTTTTGCAACCTTAGTAATTGTTTCTAAGATTTTTTGAATTGCTAAGCTTTTACCAATAATTTTCTCTTCAAGCTCAGAAAACGTTTTTAGCTTTTTATTTTCTTTAATAAGATTTGATTGTTCAACAGCATTTCTAACTGAGATTAAAAGTTTTTCTCTGTCAATAGGTTTTTCGAGAAAATCAAATGCACCTAATTTTGTAGCTTGAATTGCATTCTGAATATTTGCAAAAGCAGAGATAATAATTACTTTTATATCAATATTTTTTTCATTAACAAATTTTAATATATCGAAGCCTGATTTATCAGGCATCTGTATGTCGAGTAAAAGGGCATCATAAATTCCATATTCTAATTTTTCCAATCCTTTATTAGAATCTGTAGTATAATCAACAGAATAGTCTTCATATTCAAGAGTCATTTTTATGCTTTCGCATATTTCTTTTTCATCGTCAATGATTAAAATCGATTTCATATTAAAACCTGATATATAGCAATTGATAAATTTTTAGCACGTCTGAAGGTAAAATATTTTTATTACATTTTATAAGTTTACCAAAAAGTTCACCGAGATGATTTGTTATTAAATCTCGGTTATCAAAACTCCCGTTAACAAATAAATCTCTTTCTACAACCTCTACAAAGATACCGAGAAATTTTGATAAATTAAAAAAGCTGCTATTGTACTTAAGAAAAGCATTGCCAAAAAAGTGCGATAATTTATCTTTGTCACCAAATTTATTTTCCAGTGAATCAAAATAAATTTTGGATGGAAGATTTTTTAATTTAGCTTGAAATAAACTGAAGGGCGGCGAAGGAAGAGGAACAGTGATTTTTTTATTAAATAAAAATTTTATTTCTATTTCTTTAAATGGAAGACATGCAAAAGTTAAGCAAAGCAGTGCTTCAGATTCATCCCCTCTGAAAAAATTTACAGCTCTGATATATATAGAATCTACTGCAGAATTATCGCCGGAAGTTGATTTAATTTCCTCAAATTCTTTGGATGAGATAAATTCTGATAAATAAAAAATTCCACCATAAAAATTTTTTTCATATTTACTTTGAGAAATTGATTTATTGCACGGCAAAAATATTATTAATAAAAAAAAGCAAAAATACTCTCTAAAGTCATTTAACATATAAAGTTTTTTTGTGCTATGTGTAAAAATATTATTAGGTAATAATACAAATTAGAAAGGAAATATTTGATATTATAGGTTTAATTTATTCGTATAATTTTTTTAATTCAGGGAGAAAATTTTCATTGATAAAGTCATCTGGCATTTTGAATTTAGAGTTTGAAACTGTTTGTAATTTTAGTGCGGTACTGCAAACATATTTTGTAAAATTAAAATCGATATCCAATATTTCAGAAATTTTCTCCCAATCTTCAGGTGTAGGAATAGAACCGCCAAAATCAGAACGCAGCCAATGTCCAACAGTATGTTTATATGATTTAGGTAACAATTTTTGTGAATTCACTTTTAGTGTAACCTTTTTCAATTCGTTTTTCATTTAGATAAGCAGCAACAAGTTTTTGGTCAACTGAATATAATCTTTGAAGCGAAAAATATTCATTTTCTAAAGAAGCTCGAGCACCGGGAGATGCCCCCCAATTTTTTCGAACTGTATCTTTGAATTTACCATTATAATTTTTTGTAAAATTATTTTGTACAGAGTTAATATTATTATTCTTAATTAATTCAGGATTAATTTCTTTGTTTAATTCTATTAGTGAATTTATTTCTTCTAAAATTATCGGTTTGGTTGATTTTATTTTTATATTAACATTAATTTCGTCCTGATTTTGAATTACAAATTCTTTTGTAAATGTTCCATCTTTCCATTGAACAATAACATATTTCGGGAAATCATTATTATATATTTCTAATACATCAACAATAATTCCTTCTCGTTTATTTTTACTTATGCTGTCAAATACATTGTATCCTGTAAAATTATGCTCAGACCAATTTTTATTATTATTTGATTTGGGTTTTATATTTAATTTCTCGTATTGAAATAAATAATCAACTGATTTATTATCATCTACTATCATAAATAATGGATACCAAGATTTTTCATTTTCAACTACTAATAAATTTCTAATAACCCAGCCTTTTTCATTTAATTGAGATGTTTTTACTATAAATTCTAAATCATATTCCTTGCTTCCTATAAAGCAAAGACTATTATTTAGTAATTTTTTTCTGATAGACTGATTTTCGAATTCTTTGAGGAGTCTGTAGTAATCATTTTTATTCTCTACAATTTTTATAAAACCCTTTTTGAGATTGCTGATTGAATTATATAATGGATATTTTTCAAAAAGTGATAATTGTTCTGAGTATTCAATACTATAATTTTTTATTGTGTAGTAGTAAGGAATGAAGTCATAATGCTTTATAACAAAATTGTTTTTTAATTGACATCGATTTATGATTATGTCAATATATTCTTTGCTGTATTCAATCATGTATGCATTTGCATGAGGATAATAATCTTTAACTACTTTTAATGTTGTTCCACTTCCTGCAAATGGGTCAAGTATCGAAAAATTATTTTTTACATTTACTAATTCTAAAAGTTTTTTAACTAATTTTTCAGGATAAACTGCAACATGTTTATAGGGTGTTGGTTGTAAATTTATCTTTAAGATATTCGAATAATCAGGATGTTTCTTTTTATAATCTGTAAAAATATTTTTCTTTGAAGGAGACAATACAAATACCGGTTCATATGAATTTGTAAATCGATTTTTAATACTTGAAGGCATGTGATTGGGTTTATACCAAATTATAATATCATTGAGATACCAGCCATCTTGTACCATTTCATAAGCTAATTTGAATGGAATAAAAGCCAAAGGTGATTTACCATACTTTGATAAATATTTATCGCCAACATTAAGAAAAAAAACGCCATCTTTTTTAAGCCTTGTTCTTAAAACGCTGAAAATTTGGACAAGTTTAGAAATGTATTCTTGATAAGTTTTTTCATTACCAATTTGTCCCTCAAATCCATAGTCACGCTGATTCCAATAGGGAGGTGATGTAACTGCAACATCAATTGATAGCTCTTTTAAATTTATTAATCCAGCATATACATCGCTGTTGATTATATTATATTTCATTCATTTTTAATTAAGGACTTTAATAAGTTTATTGATAGGTAAAAAACCATAGAGAACAATTATTTGTGTTACTCATACAATTTATTTTGTATAATGTATTCCTTCACTTTTTTAGGCACAAGAAAATCAATAGGCAATTTATTTTTAACTCTTTCTCGAATTTCTGTAGACGATATTTCAATTGTAGGTGTATTGAGAATAATGGCTCTTTCAAAATATTTATTTTTTACTTCTGTATCTTTATCAATTATTCTTTTCATTACAATAAGCTTTGTTAAATCAAGAATTTCATCAGGTTTATGCCATTTATCGAACACTATTAAATTGTCATAACCAATTATTAGCTCGATATAATGATAGGTCTTCTTAAGCTCTAAAATTGTGTCATAAGTATAGGAAATATTTCCTTTTCGAATTTCATAATCACTTAATTCAAAATAAGGGATTCCTTCGATTGCTAATCTTAACATATTTAATCGATGAACAGGATTAGATGAATTCTGATTTGTTTTATGCGGTGAAATGTAACAGGGTATAAAAATTATTTTATCAAGTTTTCTTTGTTCAAGCACAAATTGAGTAGTAATCAAATGTCCAATATGCACAGGGTCAAATGTACCGCCAAATATTCCTATTTTTTCCTGTTTTGAAATCATAAATAAATTGTTAATCTAATTTTTGATAAGCTAATAATGTTTTTATTAAATCTCGTTTTTTTTCAACTTCATTTTCATAAAATAATTTTTGCATGCCTTCCGAGCTTTTGTATTGCATTTTGTTAAATGCCAAAGCAATAGCTGTCCTAAAATATTTTTTTCTTATTTCTTCATTTATCCAGCCTTTTTGAAATCTTACATTGGAACTAATTATGTCAATGTGTTCAGGTGGAATTATATTTAATTTACTTTCTTCATAAAGTTCATTTTTTATAATTAATTTTTCTTTATTAATCGAATAAATAAAAACTTTTATGTAAAATATTATTAATAATATCATAAATAAAAAACCCAGATAAAATGTTTTTTCGTTGCTTACAGATAAATTCCATGTAAAATGAATCATTATAGCTATCAGGATTCCTGATGTAAGAAAAATATATTTCATTTTTTTAGGAGAAAATTTTGAGATTCCTAAAAATGCACCTACAATTGATGTTGCAATACAATGCATAATAGCTGATGATAAAGAACGCAATATTACTAATGTTATCCAGGTTTTAAAGGATATACCAAATGATAAAAAGTAAATAAAGTTTTCTGTCATTCCAAAACCTAAACCAATTGCACCACCATAAACAAGCCCATCTGTAATATTATCAAACTTTTTTGAATTAACACTTAAAAGAATAAATACGCCTTTTGATATTTCTTCAGAGATAGGTGCAGCTATTAAATTTGAAATTAGATTCTCTGGTAAATTCGAAATTAATAGTGAAGAAAAAAATTTTATTGATTTTATTATAAACACATTTCCTAATATCCCAAAAATAACTGCTCCAAAAGCACCCCACAAAAAATGAATAATAACAAAAAATAATGGCTCTCTCTCATATTTATCCATATACCAGAGAATTAATAAGTATAAAGTCATTGGAATTACTGATGCAACAAATGAAAAAAACAGAAACATTTTAAAACCATTTTATATAATAGAATAAAATTTATAACTTTCCGTTGAACAAAAATGAAAATAGCATTTCTTGATTATGAAAATCATCATAACTATATTTTGAACCAATTTTTTGCTCTTTGTTAAAATGATAATAAAATATACAAATTTTTCAGACGGTATACATCAGATAAATTTTGTTGAGCCAGTAGAATCATTAGGTTTAGAAGAATCATTTTTTGGAAATGTTGTGGTCAACTGTAGAATGGATAAATCTGCACATCAAATTGTGATTGATTTTGATGTTGAAGCAAATTCTCATTTAATTTGCGATAGGTGTAACTCACAATACGATGCAAAGTTAATAAATCATTTTCAGCTTAGTTATTTATTTGTAAAAGATGCTGCCCGACTAGAAGAATATGATGTTAAATATTTATCTCCTGATGAAGACAAAATAAATATTGACCAAGATGTTTTTGATTATGTAGAATTGTCAATACCAATGAAAAAATTATGCAGAGAAGATTGTAAAGGATTATGCCCTAAATGTGGAACTAATTTGAATGAATCACAATGCAATTGTAACTTGGATATAAACAATGATATATGGGAACCATTAAAAAAATTGAAATTCTAAAACTAATAAAGGGTTAAACGATGCCTAATCCAAAACGAAAGATGTCCAAGAGCAGAAGAGATAAGCGTAGAACACATTATAAAGCAACAGTTCCTACCCTAAGTCGCTGTTCTAACTGCGGAGAATTAAAGCTGAGTCATAGAGCATGTCCAAACTGCGGGTATTATGCCGGCAGGTCTATGTTCGTACCAGAATCATAACATTAAAAAATTAAATGGCAGAAAATCAGTCAGACATCAAATGTAGAATTGCAGTTGATGCTATGGGGGGCGATTACGCCCCTTTGAATGTTATACTTGGTGCTCTTCAGGCTTATAATGAATCTTCTGACTTTGAACTGATTCTCGTTGGCAACAAAGAAGAAATCCTTAAAGTAGCAAGACATCAAAATATCGACATTGATGAAAAATTTATCTATCATGCACCTGATGTAATTGGTATGGATGAAGTTCCAGTGGTAGCAATAAAATCCAAACCTGATTCTTCAATTGTGATTGGTGCAAAATTAGTAAAAGAAAAAAAAGCCGATGCATTTGTCAGTGCTGGTAATACCGGTGCAGTAATGGCAGTTTCCACTCTAATAATGGGAAGAATAAAAGGAATTAGCAGACCAACCATAGGTGCTACTTTCCCAACAGAAAAAGATAAATATTGCATTGTATTCGATGCCGGTTCAAGTGTTGACAGCAAACCTCAACATCTTTATGAATATGCAGTCCTCGGTTCTATCTTTGCAAAAGAAATTTATGGAATTGAAAATCCTTCGGTAGGAATTTTAAGCGTTGGCGAAGAAGAATCAAAAGGTAATGAACTTGTATTTTCTACCTATAAATTATTGAAAGAATCTAATCTTAATTTTTATGGAAATGTTGAGGGAAGAGATATTTTGAAAGGCACAGTCGATATAGTTGTATGTGATGGTTTTGTTGGAAATATAATTCTAAAATTTGGAGAAAGTGTTCTATCATTACTGAAAACAAAAATTAAAAAGTATGCAAAAAGAGGAATATTAAATAAACTAAAAGCATTAATTGTAAAAAATGTTTTGAAAGTTGCATTAAAAGATATGGATTATCAAACTTATGGTGGAGTTCCACTTCTTGGTGTAAATGGTATTAGTATAATTGGACATGGTTCAAGCACTCCACTTGCTATTAAAAATATGATTTTAAGAGCAAAAGAAATGTACGAAAAAAAACTTATTCAAAAATTTGAGGAGGCTCTTTCTAAAAATGCAACCATCCAGAAAAATTCTTAATGCTACTATTACTGCAGTTGGAATGTATGTTCCAGATAAAATCCTGGACAATAAATATTTCGAATCAATTGTTGATACAACAGATGAGTGGATTACAACAAGAACCGGAATAAAAGAAAGAAGAATTTTGGAAAAAGGAGCTACAAGTGACTTAGCTGTTGAAGCTGTAAAAGATTTAATGAAAAATTCTAATCTTAAACCAGAAGAAATAGATATTATAATAGTTGCTACAATAACACCGGATATGTTTTTCCCATCCACTGCTTGTCTTGTGCAGGAAAAGATTGGAGCGAAAAATGCGTGGGGATTTGATTTATCAGCGGCATGCTCTGGTTTTCTTTTTGCACTTCAAACTGCTGCAAGTTTTATTGAAAGCGGCAAATACAAAAAAGTATTGGTGATTGGTGCAGATAAAATGAGCAGTATTACTGATTATACCGATAGAAACAATTGTATTTTATTTGGGGATGCAGCTTCTGCGGTACTACTAGAACCAACCGAAGATTTAAATTATGGAATAAAAGATTCTCTGCTTTTTTGCGATGGTTCGGGTAAAGATAGTCTTTATATGAAAGCTGGTGGTAGTTTATATCCAGCTACAATTGAAACAGTACAAAATAAATGGCATTATATATATCAAGACGGTAAAACAGTCTTTAAAGTTGCTGTTAAAGGAATGGCAGATGTTTCGTACGAGATTATGAACAAAAATAATTTGAAAGCCGATGATATTGCTTATCTTGTACCTCATCAAGCTAATTTGAGAATTATTAATGCTACTGCGGAAAGAATGGGTTTATCTTTAGATAAAGTTATGATAAATATTCATAAATATGGAAACACTACTGCAGCTACTATCCCATTGTGTTTAACTGAATATTATAGAGAAGGTAAATTGAAAAAAGGAGATAACCTTATACTTGCAGCTTTTGGAGCAGGCTTTACCTGGGGTGCTATTTATTTAACTTGGAGTATAGAGTGATGGGAAAAAAAGCTTTTGTATTTCCCGGTCAGGGTTCTCAATATGTTGGAATGGCAAAAGATATTTTTGAGAACTCAATAGAAGCTAAGGAAATGATTCAGACAGCTGAAGAAGCTA